>NZ_JAXCMJ010000020.1:0-62695 GCF_038084995.1 Sphingomonas sp. 2378 | reverse complement strand
TCGCATGCAACGCCGCGCGCGGGATGCGCTGATCGACAGCCAAATGTGAGGCCTTCGTTCCGGTTGATCCCATCTACGGTAATGAGCGGACGCTTACGGCTGGATTACGCTCGGTGCGCAGGGTCGCGAAACCATAGCGGAAGACACGGCCGGCGAAGGAGCGGAGCCGAAGCGCCGTCTCATGATGCCCGCGACGCTCGACCCGCTTCAGCACGTCGAGAAGCTCATGCGGGGTGATCGCCGCGATCGGACGCTTGGCGATGCCATCGAGGAGTTCGAGGAACCAGCGCGCTTTCTTGATGGTAGCGGGGGAACGGCCCTCGCGCTCCATCTTCTCGATATATTCCCCGGCGACGAGCGCGAACGTCGTCTGCGCCGCCAGTTCGGTCTTCAGCCGCCGCTGGCGCTTTTCCTCGACGGGATCGATCCCGTCATCGAGTTCGGCCTTGGCCTCGTCGCGCTTCCTGCGCGCCTGCACCAAGGTGACATCGGGAAACTGCCCAGCGATAATTTGCGCTCGATGCCGCAGCACCGGTAGCGAAAGCGCCAGAGCAGGGCGCCGGATGGCTGCACCAGTAGATATAGGCCGTCCGAATCGGCCACCTTGTAGGGACGCTCTGCCGGTTTCAGCGCCCGGATCTGCACAACCGTAAGCATGGGGCCACGCCTCCTGCAACGTTCGTGGCCCCATGATTCGTGGCCCCTTTTGAGTGGGCCACGGCGGAACATAATGAGATTTCACGGGACCGCCGAGAGGCATTTTACCGCAGATTTCTGCGGTTTTCCAGGTTTGTTCCGGAGACGTGATGGTGCCGCTTACAGGACTCGAACCTGTGACCCCCGCATTACGAAATAAGATCCTTGATGAGGCAATATCATTAAATATCAATAAGTTGGTTGGTGTTTGGGCATTGAGCGGCACAGCGGCTCAAAGACGACACAAACGAGGCTGAGTTCCGGGATCGGCAGCTTCCTAGCGAACGTGCTTTGGCTTGGGAAATCGACGAAACGCGACATACGCTGGACATACCCTCCGGTTGAACCACCACCGGGTTGGCCAGCTGAAATTCAAGCCTCCGTGGCAGTGTCGGGCACTTGATATCACCGACCTGCCTCTGCTCGGCTTAATGGCCTAGACGCTCCTAGCCCTCTCGCAGGTGATTAAACCGCTGGTGCACGCTGAACGATGTAAGGATGCTGGACAACTCGTTCGTTCGGATCGGCTGGTTGGCGAACCATCGCCACCTCAACCTCAAGCAGCTCCTTCAGGGCATCCGACCAAGAGGCGTAGGTGCAGTTATCATGCTGGATTTGTTCCAGAATTTTTAACTTGGTTATCACCATCGCCTTGGCCCCCGGCTGACTGAGAGACATCCTCTAAGCGTACATCTACCAGTTGTTCAACTGCTTTTGCGACGGCCAGTTCCAATGACAGGTGGGCCGTCGAGGTTCGTGCAATCTTCGGAATGGCGGTGCTTTTTGTCCAAGTCACGGTATAGCCTTGCGGGTCCTTGCGCGTACCTCCCTGGAACAACTCCCTGTAGAGGCTTGGGGCAACGCCTTCAAAGGGCTCGAACATGACGACGTTTGAGTTTGCAGCGTCATGGTTGGCCTCACCCGCAGGGAGAGGCTCGGGGTCAACGGCGACGATTTCTCCGTATAACTCCTCGGTCATGCTTTTTGGGTAGGGTTCAATGTAAACCACCCTCGATATGCCAGCCGCAATGATGTGCCTCGCGCACATGTGGCATGGATAGGTGGTCGAGAAGACCGTTCCACCGCCAATAGGGATACCGAGTCTCGCCGCTGTACTAATCGCATTCATTTCGGCATGCACAACGCGTCCAAACTCTATCAAATTTGAAACTCGTAATTCTTTGAAAAGCCTCTTTTTTGAGCCAAAAAGTAGGTTTTTTACAACATCCTCGGCTGACGTGCCTTCCGGCAGGGTCACCACGTCATTGTCATCTAGGAACTTTACAAATTCCTCGATTATCTCGACCTTTTTTACGGCGTTAAAATCCCTGCCCTTCTTGTAGTCACGATTGTCAATAGAACCTTTCATGTCGGGCCAATAATTGCCGCCGCCCGCGACTGGAACCTCATTGCACCCAGACGCTGCTATGTGATTTTGGCGATTTATTATCACAGCACCAATCTGACGGGAAAGATCTGCTGATTGGTATGACTTAGCCTTGGCCTCAAACATAAAAAACTCATCATGATGAGGAGTGATGTATGGGCTGCCGAATAGAAGGCAAAGAAATCGTTCTAACTTCGGCATAAATTCGCCGGAGACGCGAACAAAAACATCTCCCAGGGGGAATGTGTCTCTGAGGCTTTGTCCAATCTGCCCATCATAACGTTTGGCATCATTCGCTATAAGGCTGTCGGCGGTCGGCAGAAAATCCTCATCCTTTGTACTTATATTTGATTTTGCAATCAAAGAGCTTATGCTTGAACGTCGTTCCTTTATCGAAGAAAAGCCGGATATAAGAACGAAATTATCGCCATATATTCCCTTTAAAGTCTCCACCTCGTCAGGGTGCTTTAGAGAGTCAATAATAAAGCATGTATTTGGTCGAGCCACATCGTTAGCGGTCGCACCATCAGGCTTTGGCAGGGCTTCGCGTGCGGTTCGTATTGCTCCAACGATAATTGGGACAAGCGCGTCACCTTTGCCTACCTGTGCACGAATGGCGTCACCCGCGCCCATCAACAGGCGCGCCTTTCGATCGAACTTTGCGGTAGAAATTTGACTCTTCAATTCGTCATCACACCATTCAGTTATAAGGGAGCTGACGCGAATTTGTTGTGATTGGTAATCGAACGCCTTCAAGCTTTCGGATAGGGTTTCAGCAAGCAGGTGGAGATCTGTACCAATGGGACCGGCAAGGGCAATGATGAGCTCGGGCTTGTTCTTGGTGATCACGATCTATAATCCTGACACATGAATTTTTGGTAATGTAGCTGTTTGATTTTCCAAATGCCAAGTTGAATCAGCTGGTAAAGAGCCGAAGCCAAAAAAGGATGGAGCATAGGTCGATGTTATCTGAAATGCCCTGCAGTCAGATTTTTGGATAATCCATGACGAGCAGGCGTCAGATAGCGTTCTGGTGATATGGTGGATACCCTAAAGCCAGAAGCGCGTAGCGCCAATATGAGGCGCATCCGAAGTCGAAACACCAAGCCTGAGCTGTTGGTACGCCGCGTGCTGCATCGAGCTGGCTATCGCTTCCGATTGCATTGTTCAAATCTTCCAGGGTCACCTGACATCATATTGCCGCGATGGCGGACGGCGATCTTCGTCCATGGTTGCTTCTGGCACGGGCATGAGGGGTGCCGCCGCGCAAAGCTACCTTCGACCAGGACCGACTTCTGGACGGCAAAGATCGAGCGGAATCGGGCACGCGATCAAGCCGCTGTCGAAGCTCTCTCGATGCTGGGGTTCGGTATCGTGACTCTCTGGGAGTGTGAGCTTAAAGATGAAGGCGCGATATTGAACGCGGTAAATTCCGTAACGGGACGTGTAGCTTGATTGAGCTTTCAGTCATGCTCGGCGATACCTGTCCGATTGAAAGAGACCGATGGCACGCCGACCCCGTGGAGACGATTCAGAGGCATTGAGGCGCGGCCTGATCGAACTGCTGGCCAATTTTGAGCAGCACCTTCGTGAGAGCAGTCTGCGCGATCAGGTCAGGGCGTTGGTGCCTGCCAACCGGCAGTTGCAGGACCTTGGCTGCTCGCTGTTGCCAGGCGGTTCGAGCCTGTCGGCTCGGGAACGCATTTTAGCGTACCTCCGGGCGTTTCCGGGTGAGGTGATCGACGGCGACGAGTTGATGGTCGTTGCGGGCATCAGCGAATATGCACGCCGGGTGCGGGAGCTTCGGGTGGAAGAGGGGTGGCCTATCCTGTCCGGGATGACCGTACGCGAGCAGCGGGATGCCGATGCAGACGGCGGCGACGCTGGTGATCTGCCTCCGGCTATGCGGCCCGATCAATATATGTTGGCGACGGATCGGCAGGACAGGGACGCCGCTCATCGCTGGAACATGGCCAACCAAATCCGCAAGAGCGATGCAGGTGTTCGTGACAAGCTGCTGCGCTTCTTCAAGGCCAATGTCGGCAAGCCGATCACGTCCGAAGAGCTGCGCTATGTCGCGGGGAATGTCAGCGAGTGGGCCAGGCGGACACGCGAATTGCGGACCGAAGACGGTTGGCCGGTGGTGACGCGAACCAGTGGTGATCCTTCGCTGCCGGTTGGTGTCTATGTGCTCATGCGTGACGAGCAGGCCCCCGCCCATGATCGGCATATCCCTGAGATCGTGCGCCGGGAGGTCATGCGGCGGGATAACTGGTCATGCCGCTGGAAGGGCTGTGGGTGGCCTCACGGCTTCCCCGACACCGATCATCGTTATCTCGAAGCCCATCATGTCACGCATCACGCCAAGGGCGGCGAGAACAGCGTTCAGAACCTCGTGACCCTGTGCAACCTCCATCACGATGAAACCCACCGTACGGGGGCGCTGGATATCGAACCGCTTTAAGCGGCGGCTTTCAGCTTCGCTTTGAGGATTTGCAGCACGACACCAGCAACCGCACCTGCAAGCGGCGGCGGCACGGCATTGCCAATCTGGCGGGCGATCTCGATCTTGGTACCGACAAACTCGAAGTCGTCAGGGAAGCCCATCAACCGTGCCGCTTCCCGATGCGTGATCGGGCGATGCTGATCGGGGTGCAGGTAGCGACCCTTTTCCGGTTTAAAGAACTCGGTGCGGATCGTGACCGATGGGCGATCCCACCACAGGCGGCCGAACAGGTCGGTGCCACCACTGGTCTTCCTGATCCAGCAGCCCGGTGTGATGTCGGGAGCGTTGCGCTGAAGGTCGAAACGATTCCCGCCCGGCGGGACGGCCTTGTAGCGCTGGAGGCTCTTGGCGGTCGGATTGCGGCCGAAATGCAGGTCGAGTGGTGTGTCTGCATCGCGGATTTCCGTACCCACCGGCTGGGGCAAGTCGGCGATCGCGTCGCGTACCGTCTTCCATACGGGCAAGTTGGACTGGGTGCCGGGCTGGGCATGGGTCGGCAGGGGCGGAAACAGGGGGGCATCCGCATCGCACTTATAACCGATGATCACCGTGCGGCGGCGGCTCTGCGGTGCGCCGTAATTAGCGGCGAGCAGGATGTCCTTGACGACCGCGAAGCCCAGTTTTGCGGCATGCTTTTCGATCGCGCCGCACTCGTCGGAACGGAACAACTCGGCCACATTCTCGATCACGAATACCGAGGCCCCCGAGCGCTCGACCACTTCCATGAAGGGCAGCCATAACGCCCGGCGGCTATCACCGATCCGCTGCTTGTTGAGCAGGCTGAACCCCTGGCAGGGCGGCCCGCCAATCACGACATCAGCTTGGGGAATGGGCTTGCCCGATGCAATCCACTCCTCGATGTCTCCGCAATCGGCATGGGGGCCGAAATTGCGGCGATGGGTGGCGACGGCGGCCTTATCGATGTCCAGGGACCACACGCTCTCGAAACCGCCACAGAATCGGCCATCGGTGAAGCCCAGCGTGAGACCGCCAGCTCCTGAAAACAAATCGATGACCCGGTAACCCAAACTCGCCTCCGCATCCCGACTGCGGGCTGTTTTGCTAGACGGCGGAGGCGGTATCATGGCTACGAATCCGGCGCAATGCGTTCGTGATATGTTCGATGTTGCGCGTTTGCCCATATGGCGGAGCAGTAAGCAGATTGGAGCATGTCCCCATTAGTTGCGGGCGCCCCATAACTGGCCGGTTGAAATGTCCCGCCCGGATTTTTGCACAAGGCCGTTATCCGAGCGGGGGCAAAGTAATAGACCAAGAGTGATTACGTGTACGCGTACGACGCTGGGTTAAGCGGCCTGCGGCCTTGCACAGGTACTGACGCTAATTTGGCGCTGACAGGCCGACTCAGTCGCTTGAGCCTCAATGGGCTATCTTCTTCGCTGCGTTGATCAGATGGCTCTCGTTCAGGCTATATCGGCCTGATGCGTCACATGACCACACGCGCATATTTTGACCGGCGGTTGTGTTGCGCTTCAGTACGATTGCGGCATGGTTGCGATCGAAACCCAGTGTTTCCATGGCAGGTAAGATACGACGCGTTTCGTCCATGCCCTCAGCGATGCACGCTCCGATCAACAAAATGGCTTGGTCATGGCGGCTCGGTATGTGCGCACACTCGCAAAGCAGACTGCGCAGGCGATGGAGCTTGACCGGCGGTGCCGGGCGCTGTGAGACGCGTGCGATCCGCCAGGACGAGCTCGATAGAACTGTCCTGTCAGTCCTGACGGACCGTATCCTCCACCGCGATCGGCTCCTCGAATTGTTGCAGGCCGTACTCGAGAAATCCGATACGGCGGATGCGCAGCGGCACCAGGATCTTGATCGTGTCAGGCGGGAGAAGGTCGAAGCGGAAAAGCGCATTCGGAGATTGCTGGAACTGCTCGAGGAGGGCCTGATGTCGCCCAAGGACCCGCAATTCGCCGAGCGGCTCACCCAGCACCGCCAGAACGTCGCGCAATTGGACGCCAGCGCGCGCAGCCTGACGCTTCAGCTCGAACGAGGACCACAGTGCATCAGCGAGGAGACGATCGCCAAGTTCGGCAAGCTGATCAGCGAGCAGCTGAGGGACGGAAACCCGGCGCTGCGCAAAGCCTATGTCCGGCTGCTGATCGACGCCGTCCGCGTGAACAACGAAACCATCCACATCCAGGGCAGCAAAGCGGCGCTGGAAAGTGCGGTCGTCCGGGGCGCCGATGCCGCCGTATCCATGGTGCCCGGTTTTGACCGGAAGTGGTGCCGCTTACAGGACTCGAACCTGTGACCCCCGCATTACGAATGCGATGCTCTACCAGCTGAGCTAAAGCGGCCCGTCGATCGAACCGGCTGGTGTCCGGTCGAGGTGGGCGCGCTTAACAGGTCGTTGGGGGGCTGGCAAGCGTCTTTGCGATCTTTACCCGGGGTTAACTATAGGCGGGCATGACCGGAGCATGGCCAGGAAGACAGTCATGAGCAGCGCCCCGCACCCCGATACCGTATCGGTCGGGAGCGATGGGGTCGATCGAGGCGATGATGTGCTTCTGGACCTCGGCGGGGTCGAGCGACGGTTGCATGCGCGGGCCTATCACCATTGGGCGTCGTTGCTGGGGAATGCGCGGTTCCCGGTGATCGGGGCGCTCGAAGCCGACGCGATGGGGGATTTCGCGGCCAATTCCGTCCTGCTCGACTTTCGTGGCGACCGGCGCGATCCGGCCATCGCCTATATCGGCCAGGCGCTGCGCGAGGAGTGCGGCATGGCGGGACCGGTCAAGCGCGTCGCCGACCTTCCCGAACGATCGCTGCTCGCCCGGCTGACGGGGCATTGCGACCGGATCCTGATCGATCAGGCCCCGGCGGGGTTCGAGGCCGAGTTCATCAACGGACGGGGGCGGACCACGCTCTATCGTGGCATCCTGCTACCCTATTCGTCCGACGGGCTGATGATCGATTTCGTGCACGGAGTGGTCAGTTGGAAGGAACTGGCCGATCCGCTGTTGCAGGCGACGCTCGATTCGGCGCTGCTTCAATCCGCGAGCCGTGCGCCGGCACCGGTGGCGCAAGGGACCGCCGAGGACTTGTGGAATCCACCGTCCGCCAAAGCTTTGGCCGAGCCCCCGGTCATCGGGCATGTCGATTTCGCGACCGATGCCGCGCCCGGAACGCCGATGGTGCTGGTCGGTCATGTCAGCGTCGAAGGCGGCGTGGCGATCACCGGTTCGGTCAGCGGCGATGCCCGGTTGGCCGAAAGGGTATTGCGCGCCACGCGCGGATAATTGCGCTGCGACGCAACATCTTTTCTCGGGTTGCAAAGGGTTGAGCGGCGCGGACGCCGGGCCTAGGACTAGCGTCCATGGCACCGAATATGTCGCATCCCATGGCCGACGCGATTGCCGCGCGGCTGACCCAGGGCGCCCTTCCGGCGGAGTTGCAGGGGTTTGGCCCCGCGGAGGTGGCGGCTGCGGCGGCCTTCGTCGCGGGGGTGGCGCAGCGGCGCGCGGCCGGAGAGCCCTCCATCGCGCTGGAGCCGATATCGGGCGACGACACGCATCGCCGGATGCGCCTGGCCATCGTCAATGACGACATGCCGTTCCTGGTCGATTCGATCGCCGCCATGGTCGGCGCGGACGGTATCGCGATCGACCGGGTGATCCACCCCGTCCTGCCTGTGACCCGCGACGCAGAGGGCGAGCTTCAGGCGATCGGCGCGGGCGGCAAGTCCGAATCCTTCATCTATCTGGAAATGGAACGCGCCGATGCGCGCGACCGGCGCGGGCTGGTCGACGATCTGCGCGCCGTACTGGCCGATGTCCGCGCCGCCGTCACCGACTGGTCGGGGTTGCAGGATGCGCTGGCCGCCGACGCCACCACGCTGGGCGAGAAGAATGGCGAGGGCGCGGCGCTGCTGCTGTGGTTCCTGAGCGGCAAGCTGACGCTGCTCGGCCATGAGACATGGTATGAGGATGGCCGCGACGCCCCCGCATTGGGCGTGGCGCGGACGCCGCACAAGGTGCCGTTGCTGGCCGACACGTCGCGGCAGCGGGCGCTGGCCTATTTCGTGGAAGGTGGCGCGGCGCCGCTGTTGCTCAAGTCCAACGCGATCTCGACCGTGCACCGTTCGGTGCCGCTCGATCTGGTGCTGGTGCCGATCATCCAGGGCGGTCGCCCCGTCGGTCTGTCGATCCATGCGGGTCTGTGGACCAGCGCCGCGCTCGCCAGCCCCCCGCACGAGGTGCCGGTGCTGCGCACGCGGCTGGCGGCGCTTCAGGCCAAGTTCGGCTTCGATCCGCGCGGCCACACCGGCAAGGCGCTGACCCATGCGCTGACCGCCTTGCCGCATGATCTGGTCACGGCTTTCCCGGCCGAGGCGCTGGAGACGCTCGCGCTGACCGCCATGTCGCTGGCGGACCGGCCGCGTCCCGAACTGGTGCTGATCCGCTCGGTGTTGCAGCGGCATCTGTTCGCCTTCGTCTGGCTGCCGCGCGACGAACTGACCACCGCGCGGCGCGTCGCCATCGGTGACATGCTGGGCGAGGCGGCGAACGGATCGCTGCTCAATTGGTCGATCGCGCTGGAGGACGGCGTCGTCGCGCTGATCCGCTATACCATCGACCTGCGCCAGGATGGCCGCCTGCCGGATACGGCGGCGCTGGCCGAGCGGCTGCGCAAGATGGTGCGCGGCTGGATGCCCGATGTCGAGGCGGCGCTGGCCGAACAGGTGCCCGCCCCCCGTGCGGCCCGTCTGGCGCTGCGCTGGGCCAATGCCTTCCCGACCAATTATCGCAACCTCAGCGATGCGGGCGAGGCGGCGGCGGATATTCTGCGCCTGTCGAGCCTGGAGAATGAGGGCAGCCGTTCGGTCCGCCTCTTCCCGGTCCAACCGGGGCAGGATCGCCAGCTCAAGATCTACAAGCTGAACGGCGCGCTGGCCCTGTCGGACGCGGTGCCGGTCTTGGAGAATTTTGGCTTTCGCGTGATCGGCGAACTGCCGACACGGCTGCGTGACGATTCCGATCCCTTCGTCCACGACTTCATCGTCGAAACCGAGGCGACCACCGAGCCCAAGGGCGCGGCGGTGCTGGAGGGCGCGATTGCCGCCGTGCTGGAGGGCGCGGCGGAGAATGACGCATTCAACCGGCTGATCGTCGATGTGGGGCTGAGCCCCCAGGCGGTGGTGCTGTTCCGCGCCTGGTTCCGCTATCTGCGGCAGGCGGGACTGCCTTACGGGCTGACCACCGTGGTCGATGCGCTGCGCCGCGCGCCGAGGCTGGCGACCGCGCTGATCGAGCGGTTCACGGCGGCGCATGACCCGAAGGCGACGGGCGACATGGCCGCCGCCGATGCCGCGATCGCGACCGGGCTGGATGCGGTGTCGGCCATCGACGACGACCGTATTCTGCGCAGCTTCCGCGACATGATCGCGGCGACGTTGCGCACCAACGCCTTTGCCGAGGCTGGCAGGGAAGCGCTGGCGTTCAAGCTGGACAGCCATAGGATTCCGGGCCTGCCCGCGCCGCTGCCGTGGCGTGAGGTCTGGGTCTATTCCCCGCGGGTCGAGGGCATTCACCTGCGCGCCGGGCCGGTGGCGCGTGGCGGCTTGCGCTGGTCGGATCGCCGCGACGATTTCCGCACCGAAATCCTGGGGCTGATGAAGGCGCAACGGGTGAAGAACGCGGTCATCGTGCCGACCGGTGCCAAGGGCGGTTTCTATCCCAAGCAACTCCCGTCGCCGGTCACGGACCGCGACGGATGGGCCGCCGAGGGCAAGGAAAGCTACCGCGTCTTCATCCGCGCTTTGCTGTCGATCACCGACAATATCGTCGAGGGCGCGGTGGTGCACCCGGACGGCGTGCGGGTGCTGGACGGCGAAGACCCCTATTTCGTGGTCGCCGCCGACAAGGGCACCGCGACCTTCTCCGACGTCGCCAATGCGCTGGCGCTGGAGCGCGGTTTCTGGCTGGGCGACGCCTTCGCCTCCGGGGGTAGCCAGGGTTACGACCACAAGGCGATGGGCATCACCGCCAAGGGCGCATGGGTCTCGGTCCAGCGCCACTTCGCCGAGCGCGGCATCGACGTGCAGAGCCAGCCGATCCGCGTGGTCGGTTGCGGCGACATGTCGGGCGACGTGTTCGGCAACGGGATGCTCTTGTCCAAGGCGATCAAGCTGGTCGCCGCGTTCGACCACCGCCACATCTTCCTCGACCCGAACCCCGATCCGGCGGCGAGTTGGGACGAGCGCGCGCGCATGTTCGCGCTTCCCCGGTCGAGCTGGGCGGATTACGACACCAGCCTGATTTCGGCGGGCGGTGGCGTCTTCCCGCGTTCGGCCAAGACCATTCCTCTGTCGGACGAAATCCGCGAGGCCTTGGGCATCACCGCGACGTCGCTGGAGCCGACTGCGCTGATCTCGGCAATCCTGAAGGCCCCTGCCGATCTGCTCTGGTTCGGCGGCATCGGGACGTACATCAAGGCGGCGGCGGAGAACAACGTCCAGGTCGGCGATCCGGCGAACGACCGCCTGCGCGTCGATGCCGAGGATCTGCGCGTCATCGCCATCGGCGAGGGTGCGAATCTGGGTGTCACGCAAGCCGCGCGCATCGCCTTTGCCGAGCGTGGCGGGCGGATCAACACCGACTTCATCGACAATTCGGCGGGCGTCGACTGTTCGGATAACGAGGTCAACATCAAGATCGCGCTCAACCGCGAGATGATCGAGGGGCGTCTGGCGGAGGACGACCGCAATAGGTTGCTCGCGTCGATGACCGATGACGTGGCGCATCTGGTGCTGGAGGATAACCGGCTCCAGACCTTGGGCCTGTCGATCGCCGAGGCGGATGGCGCGGGCGCGATGCCGAGTTACGTCCGCGTCATCGAAATCTTCGAGAGCGCCGGGCGGCTGGATCGCGCGGTCGAGGGGCTGGGCAGCAATGACGTGCTGCTCCGGCGCGGGCAGGACGGCATTCCGCTGACCCGGCCCGAACTGGCGGTGCTGCTGGCGACGGCCAAGCTGACCTTGCAGGACGCCATCGAGACCAGCCCGCTGGCACTGGACGGCGAGCTTCTCCCCGATCTGCGCGCGGCCTTCCCGCCCGCCATGCAGGCGCAGTTCGGCGAGGCGATCGACCAGCATCGCCTGCGTGGCGAGATCGTCGCGACCAAGCTGGCCAACCGGATCGTCAACCGGCTGGGCATCCTCCACCCGTTCGAACTGGCGGAGGAGGAAGGTGCGGCGATGGCCGACATCGCGGCGATGTTCGTCGTGGTCGAGCGGCTGTTCGATCTGCCGACCTTGTGGACCGCGATCGAGACGGCGGCGATGCCCGAGGCCGCGCGTATCGGATTGTTCGACGAGGTGGCGCGCGCGACCCGCTCGCAGATCGCCGACCTGCTACGCGCCATGCCTGCCGGCACCGCGCCCGGCGCGGCGCTGGAGCGGTTGCAGCCGGGGATCGCGCGGCTGGCGGCGGAAACGCCCGCCTTGCTTCGCGACGAGGCCAAGGCGCAGAGCGCGCGTGTCGTTGCCACGCTGGAAGAGGCGGGGGCTCCGGCCGATCTCGCGGCGCGGGTGGTGCGGGTGTCCGAGCTCGACGGCGCGGTGGGGCTGGCCGATCTGGGCCAGCGGCTGTCGCTCGACGAGACGCGGCTGACCCATGCCTTTACCCGTCTGGGCCAGGCGCTGGGCCTGGACTGGGCACAGGGCCAGGCGGCGCGGATCAATCCCAGCGATCCGTGGGAGCGGTTGCTCATCGCTGGCCTCGCACGCGATTTCCAGCAGCAGCGGCTGGACTTCCTGGGCCGTGCGGGCGCGACCGATCCCGAAGCGGCGGTCGAGGCGTGGCTGGAGCGCAACGCCGCACGGGTCGGCCAGTTCAAGGCGGTGATCGACCGGGCGCGTCTGGCCGCCCAACCCAATGCCGCGATGCTGGCCCAGATAGCTGGGCAGGCGCGCGTGCTCCTCGGGCGCTAACTGTTTACCGGCGAAGGCCGGGGTCCAGTTTCTGTGTCGCATGAGGTGCGCAAAATGCCGCGTGGGAGGCCCCTCCCGCGCGGCGTTTTTGTTCACGCGAAGCCGCGATGACGCGAAGAGTTTTGGTTCGCGCGGAGACGCGGAGGCGCGGAGAAGAAGGTTTGTTCGCGCAGAGGCGCAGAGGACGCAGAGAGGGTATGCCGCGCGCAGCGCCCTCTATTCGTCACCGCCTGAGATAAGAGGGTCGCTGGCGCGGCGGGCGAGACATCTCCGCGTCTCCGCGCCTCCGCGCGAACCAAATCTTCTTTTCTTCTTCGCGTCATCGCGGCTTCGCGTGAACAAAAATCAGATCGCCGCACACTTCTCCAGCAACCAGTCGCGATCCGCCCCTTCCAGCTCCGGCGCCAGAACCTCTGCCACCCGCGCATGATAGGCGTTGAGCCAGTCCCGCTCCCCCGCTGTCAGCAACTCCGCCACGATCAACGTCCGCTCGATCGGACACAAAGTCAGCGTCTCGAAGCCCAGCATGTCGCGGTCCGCCCCCGCGATCTCGCGCGGCTCGACCAGCACGAGATTCTCGATGCGGATGCCGTACTCGCCCGCCTTGTAATAACCCGGCTCGTTGGACAGCATCATGCCCGCGCGTAGCGGCTCCATCGCCGCGCCGCCGGGATAGTTGGGCGCGGCGATCCGCTGCGGCCCCTCATGCACCGACAGATAGGCGCCGACGCCGTGGCCGGTGCCATGCGCATAGTCCAGCCCGACCTCCCAGAGCGGCCGCCGCGCCAGCGAGTCCAGATGCCCGCCCAACGTCCCATCCGGGAAGACGGCGGTGGCGAGGCCGATATGCCCCTTGAGCACGCGGGTGAAGCGGTCGCGCATTTCCGCCGTCGGCTCGCCGATCGGCATGACGCGGGTGATGTCGGTGGTGCCGTCCTGATATTGGCCGCCGGAGTCGATCAGGAACAACTGCCCCGGTTCGATCGCGGCGTTCGATTCCTCGGTGACGTGATAATGCGGGCTCGCGCCATGCGCGCCGGTCGCGGAGATGGTCGAGAAGCTGGTGTCCTTGAGCAGGCCGGTCGCCTCGCGAAACGACAGCAGCTTGGCGGCTGCCGACAATTCGGTCTGCCCGCCCTTGGGGCATTCGCGCTCGACCCAGTGGAGGAACTTCACCATCGCCGCCCCGTCGCGCACAGAGGCGGCGCGGTGCCCGGCGACTTCGGCGGGGTTCTTGATCGCCTTGGTCAGCACCACCGGATCGCGCAAGCCCAGCACCTTGGCCCCGCCCGCCTCCAGCGCTTGCGCGATCGCCGCCACCGCGCGCTCGGGGTCCGCGACCACGCGCTGGCCTGCAAAGCCGGTCAGATAGCCCTCGAACGCCGCGCGCTCGTGCAGGCGCACCGCATTGCCCAGATGCGCGCGCACCTCGGGCGTGATCTTCTCAGGGGATACGAACAGGTCGGTTTCGCCGTCCGCATGGATGATCGCATAGGACAGAGCGACCGGCGTGTGCGCGACATCGGTGCCGCGCACGTTGAGCGCCCAGGCGATCGAATCCAGCGCCGACAGCACCACCGCATCGGCGCGTTGCTCGGCCAGCCATTCGCCGATCCGCGCGCGCTTGGCCGCCGAGCTTTCGCCCGCCACCGCATCCTCCTGCACGCTCAGCACGGCGGGGGAGGGGGCGGGGCGATCGGTCCACACCGCGTCGATCGGATTGGCGCTCACCGCGACCAGTTCCGCATCCCGGTCGGCCAGCGCGGCGGTCATGTCGGCGACCTGCTGGCGGGTGTGCAGCCACGGGTCGTACCCGATCCGCTGCCCCGCCGACGCCTCGCGCCCCAGCCATCCCGCGACGCTGTCCTGTGGCACGGGGATATAGGCGTAATCCTCGCCCGAAACCTGCTCGCGCACCTGAAGCGTATAGCGCCCGTCGGTGAAGATCGCCGCCCGGTCCGCCAGCACCACCGCCGTCCCCGCCGACCCGCCAAAGCCGGTCAGCCAGGCCAGGCGCTGCGCATAGTCGCCGACATATTCGCTCATATGCTCGTCGGTCAGCGGCACGACGAAGCCGTCCAGCCCTTGCGCGGCCAATTCGGCGCGGAGGGCGGCCAGTCGGGTGGTTGGGCGGGCGGAATGGGGCATGGCAAGACCTGGCAGCGATGGGAGAGTGATCGCGGTCTAGCCCCGCCCTCGCACATCGTCGAGCCAGAAGGGTTGTACCCCATCTTCCGTTCGCACTGAGCGAAGTCGAAGTGCACGTACCGCCCATCGCCGCACAGGATTCCCATGGCCTTCGACTTCGCTCAGGCTGAACGGAGGTTGGGGAGAGGGTATGAGGAAACCGCTCGACCCCCTTCCGACAGGACGTAACCCTAGCTACATCCGGGCGATGACCGAACGCCCCGCGCTGACTCCGCCCATTGCCGAAACCCGTGCCCACAGCTTCACCGCGCACGGGATCACCATCGAAGACCCCTATGCCTGGCTGAAAGACCCCGCTTATCCCGAGGTCGAGGACAAGGACGTGCTCGCCTATGTCGAGGCGGAAAATGCCTATTTCGAGGCGGTCATGGCCCCGCGCCAGCCGTTGATCGACCGGCTGTACGAAGAGATGAAGGGGCGGATCAAGGAGGACGAATCCTCCGTGCCCCAGAAGGATGGCGACTGGCTCTACTGGACCGCGTTCGAGACCGGCGGCCAATATCGCAAATGGTGGCGCAAGCCCGTCGCGGGCGGCCCGGACGAGTTGCTGCTCGACGAACCGGCGCTGGCCGAGGGCAAGGAGTATTTCCGGCTGGGTGCCTTCTCGATCAGCAACAATGGCCGTTACCTCGCCTATGCGATCGACGACAATGGTTCGGAACGGTTCGAGGTGCGGGTCAAGGACCTGACCACCGGCGAGCATCTGCCCGATATCATCCCCGGCATGTTGTCCGAGATCGTCTGGGTCGCGGACGATAGCGGTTTCCTATACGGCGTGGCGAATGCGCAGTGGCGGACCGACAATGCCCGCTTCCACCGGCTGGGCACGGCGGTCGCGGATGATGTCGAGCTGTTCCACGAGGATGACGAAGGCTATCGCGTCGCCGTTGCCGAAACCTCCGCACGCAACTGGATCGTGATCGCGACCGGCGACCATGTCACCAGCGAGGTGCGGTTGCTTCCCAGCGACAATGTCTTTGCCGAACCGATCCTGGTCGCGCCCCGCAGGCAAGGCCGCGAATATGATGTGGACGAGCATGACGGCACGCTGTTCATCCACACCAACGATGTGGACCCGCAATTCCGCCTGTGCACGGCCTCGATCGACAATCCCGGCGAGTGGCACGAACTGATCGGGCCGGACCCGCATTTCTATATGACCGGGGTGGAGTGCTATAAGGACTTCTTCGTGGTCGAGGGCCGCGAGGACGGTTTGGACCGGATCGCCATCCATCGCTACGACACGCCGACCGTGCCCCAGCGGATCGAGTTTCCCGAGCAAAGCTATACGGCGGGCCTGGGCGACAATCCCGAGTATGACGTGTCGGTGTTGCGGCTCGGTTATGAGTCGATGGTCACGCCGGGCACCGTCTATGACTATGACGTGGCGACGGGCGGGATGACCGTGCTGAAGGTGCAGGAAATCCCCTCGGGCTATGATGCCGACAAATACCGGACCGAGCGGCTGAAGATCGCCGCGCGCGACGGAACGTTGGTGCCGGTGTCGATCGTCTATCCGAAGGACTTCCCGCGCGACGGGTCGGGCAAGCTGTTCCTCTATGCTTACGGCGCTTACGGCTATGCGATTCCGCCGGGCTTCTCGACCGGTCGCATGAGCCTGCTCGATCGCGGTTTCGCCTATGCCATCGCGCATATTCGCGGCGGCGACGATCTGGGCCAGCAATGGTATCTGGACGGCAAGCTGGAGAAGCGGACCAACACATTTCACGACTTCGTCGATGTGGCGAAGGGGCTGATCGAGGGCGGCTGGACCCAGGCGGGCCGGATCGCCATCGCGGGCCGCTCGGCGGGGGGCGAGTTGATGGGCGCTGTGGTCAATTCCGACCCCGAACTCTGGGGCGCGGTGATCGCGGACGTGCCGTTCGTCGATGTGCTCAACACGATGATGGATGCCGAATTGCCGCTGACGCCCGGCGAATGGCCCGAATGGGGCAACCCGATCGAGGACAAGGCGGCCTTCGAACTGATCCGCAGCTATAGCCCCTATGACAATGTGAAGCCGCAAGCCTATCCGCCGATGTTCATCTCCGGCGGGCTGAACGATCCGCGCGTGACCTATTGGGAACCCGCCAAATGGGCCGCCCGGCTGCGCGCGACCAAGACCGACGACAACCTGCTGCTGCTCAAGACCAATATGGGCGCGGGCCATGGCGGCAAGTCGGGCCGGTTCGAATCCTTGCGCGAAGGGGCGGAGGAACATGCCTTCGTCCTGTGGCAGATGGGAGTCGAATCCTGAGCATCGAGGCGATCGTCGCACGTTTCGGCGTCGCGGCGATCGCGCTGGGCGCGGGGCTGGAGGGGGAGACGGCGGTCGTCACCGGCGGCATCCTGGCGCATCAGGGGTTGGTCGCCTGGCCCGCCGCGCTGATCGCCGCGGCGATCGGATCGTTCGTCGCCGATCAGATCTTCTTCACCATCGGCCGAAGGTCGCGCGACGGGCGCTGGATCGGCAAGCTGCGCAAAAGGCGGGTCTATGCGCGCGTGACCCATATGATGGAGCGTTATCCGGTCGGCTTCATCTTCGCCTTCCGCTTCCTCTATGGCCTGCGCACGATCAGCCCGGTGGCTTTGGGCACCAGCAAGGTGTCGACCCGGCTGTTCGTCGCGGTCAACGCCGCATCCGCCGCATGTTGGGCGTCGATCTTCACCGGCATCGGTTATCTGTTCGGCGAGGCGTTTCAGGAGCTTGCCGCGCGCTACCGCCCCAGTCCGCGCCATATCCTGATGGCCGCCGCGCTGGTGATGGTCGCCGCCGCGATAGGTTGGGGCGTCCGCGCGCTGTGGCAGAGATACAGGGAGCCGAACGAACAGGGATGAGCCGCTTCTCGATCCAGATCACCGCCGCGCCTGAGCATATCGACGAACTGGGCCATGTGAACAACGCCGTCTGGGTCCAGTGGATTCAGGCGATCGCCACCGCCCATTGGGAAGCCGTCGCCCCGCCGGAGCATGTCGCCGCCCATGTCTGGGTCGTGACCCGGCACGAGATCGACTATCGCGGCAATGTCGTCATGGGTGAGACGGTGACCGCCGAAACCTGGGTGCCGAACCCGCCCAAGGGCGCGCGGTTCGACCGGCATGTCCGTTTTCTGGGCGCGGATGGGCAGGTGAAGGTGGAGGCGGTGACCACCTGGGCGCTGATCGACCGCGCGACGGGCCGGTTGCTCCGCGTCACGCCGGAGATCGCCGCGCCCTTCTTCAAGGTTTGACCGCAAGAAGCGGGACGCATCGTCGTCCATGATGCGATAAGGTCGCGCCATGTTGAGCGAATGCACCATGGCCTCGCCGGTGGGCGAGTTGACCCTCGTGGCGAGCGAACGCGGCTTGCGCGCCGTCCTCTGGGCCGAAGAGCGGGCGGGTCGCGTGCCCTTGCCCGAACGGCGCAGCGATCCCGCCCATGCCATCCTGGCCGAGGCCGTCCGGCAACTAGGCGAGTATTTCGATGGTCGGCGGCGCGATTTCACTTTGCCGCTCGATCCTGTCGGCACCGACTTCCAGAAGTGCGTCTGGACCGGCCTGAACGCCATTCCCTACGGCGAGACGCACAGCTATGCCGCGCTCGCCGCCGCGATCGGGCGGCCGGGGGCGTCGCGCGCGGTGGGGGCGGCGAACGGGCGCAATCCGCTGTCGATCGTCACGCCCTGCCACCGGGTGATCGGCGCGAACGGCACGCTGACCGGCTTTGCGGGAGGGCTGGCGGTGAAGCAATGGCTGCTGGCGCATGAGCGCGGCGAACCCGCGCTGGCTCTGGCATGAGCTACCCGCCGCGCCCGTTTCGGGAAACGCGCGAAGCGGTGTTGCTGGAGGCTATCGCAGCCATCGGCCTCGCCTCGCTCGTCGTGGTGCGCGACGGCGCGCCCGAGGCGGTGTCGCTGCCGATGCTGGCGATACGGGACGGCGAGGGCTGGGTGCTGGAGGGGCATGTCGCGCGTGCCAATCCGCTGTGGCGGCTGGCGGAGAAGGGTTGCGCGGCGTTGGCGATCTTTCAGGGACCGCATGCCTATGTCCATCCCGGCTGGTATCCGGGCAAGCGCGAGCATGGGAAGGTCGTGCCCACCTGGAATTACGTCACGGTCCAGGCGCATGGGGCGTTATCGGCCACGCACGACCCGGCATGGCTGAGTGCGCATCTGGCCCGGCTGACCGAGGCGCATGAGGCGGAACGCAGCGATCCCTGGTCGCTCGACGATGCGCCCGCGGGGTCCATTCAGGGGCTGCAACGCGGGATCGTCGGCCTGATCCTGAAGGTCGCGCGGTGGGATGGGGTGTGGAAGATCGCCCAGCACCACCCCGCGCCCCATCGCAAGGGCGTGATCGCCGGGCTGGCGGCGTCCTCCGACCCGGGCGATCGGGCCATGGCGACGCTCATGGCCGAGGCGGAGGCGGAGCGCGACGGGTGAATCCCGACATGGCCGACGCTCCCCTTCGTCAGTCCTCCCAGACAATCCTGATCGGCGCGTCGATGCCCAGCACCGCGTGAACCGGGCAGGCCTGTGCCGCCGCCTCCAGCCTGCGCCTTTGCGCCGCATCGAACATGCCGGGCACGCGCACCGTCACCGCCAGCGTCGTGATCCGGCGCGGGGCGTTGCCCATCTCCTTGGTCACGGTCGCCGTCGCGCCCGCCAGTTCCAGTCCCGCGACGCGCCCCGCCATCGCCATGATGCTGAGCACGCAACCGCCCAGCGACACCGACAACAGGTCGCTCGGCGAAAAGCCCTCGCCGCTTCCCCCCAGTTCCCGAGAGGCATGGGTGACCAGCACCGCGCCGGAGTCGGGATGCGCCGTCCGGCAGGCCAGGCCGCCTTCATAATGCACGATGAAATCGGTCAAGACCGCTACCCGCTGTTGCGCAGCGCGGTGGCGATGCCGTTGATCGACAACAGGATGCCCTCGCCGATGCGGGGATCGTCCTCGCCCGCACGGTGACGCTTCATGAGTTCGATCTGGAGCAGGTTGAGCGGCTCGATATAGGGCAGGCGCAGGCGGATCGACGCCTCCAGCGCGGGGTTGTCGGACAGCAGCCGCGTCTGGCCGGTGATGGTCAGCAATCCGTCGCGTGCCCGATGCCAGCCATCATGGATGCGCCCGAATATCCCGTTCCGCAGCGTGTCGTCCTCGACCAGCCCGGCATAGCGGCGTGCGATGCCGATATCCGACTTGGCGAGCACCATCTCCATATTCGCCAGGGTCGCCGCGAAGAAGGGCCAGTTCTTCGCCATCTCGGCGAGCATCGCCTTGTCCTCGAACCGGGCGATCGCGGTGCCGACCCCGAACCATCCGGGCAGCATGACGCGCGCCTGCGCCCAACTGAACACCCAGGGAATGGCGCGCAAATCTTCGATCGCGTCGGATTTCTTGCGGCTGGCCGGGCGGCTGCCGATCTTCAGTCCGGCGATCTCGGCGATCGGGGTCATCTGGCGGAAGAAGGTGCGGAAACCCTCGGTGCCATAGACCAGGTCGCGATAGGTGGTGAAGGCGGTGGCCGACAGTTCCTCCATCGCGGCGGTGAAGCGCCTATTGTCGGCGGCCGACAACTGGTCCGGCTCCAGGCTGGCGAGCAGGGTCGCCGACGCCATCGCCTCGAGATTGGTCAGCGCCGAGTCGCGCGTGCCGTACTTGCCCGCGATCACCTCGCCCTGTTCGGTGATGCGGATGCGCCCCTGCACCGTGTCGTGCGGCTGGGCGCGGATCGCGGCGAAGGCGCTGCCGCCGCCACGCCCCACCGCACCGCCGCGCCCGTGGAACAACTGCATCCGCACGCCCGCCTCCTCGAACACAGGGCGGAACGCGCTCGATGCCTTGGACAGCGACCAGGTGGAGGTCAGGTAGCCGCCATCCTTGTTCGAGTCCGAATAGCCGATCATCACCTCCTGATGCCCTCGCGCCCGCACGATGGCGGCGATTTCGGGCAAGCCGAAATAGGCGCGCATGATCTCGGGGCCCGCCTCCAGATCCTCGATCGTCTCGAACAGGGGCACCGCCATGATCGCGGCGGTGGCAGGCTCGCCGGGGCGGTAAAGGCCGAACTCCTTCAGCATCAGGTTGATTTCGAGCAGGTCCGAGACCGACTTGCCCATCGAGACGATATAGTTGGTGATGCACTTCGGCCCATATGTCGCATGGGCGTCGGCGGCGGCCTGGACGATGGCGAGTTCGGAGCGGGTTTCGTCCGAATAGTCCGCATAAAGGCTGAACAGCGGTCGGGCATTGGCCAGTTCGCGGCGGAGAAGCGCGACGCGGGCGTCCTCGTCCAGCGCCAGATAATCCGCCTCGACCCCGGCGACCTTCAACAGTTCGGCGACGACGCGCTCATGCACCGCGGAATTCTGGCGCAGGTCGAGCGTCGCCAGATGGAAGCCGAAGGTCTCGACCGCGCGGATCAGCCGTCCCAGCGCACCGCCGCTCGCCAGCGCCCCGTCACCGCGGGCCGCCAGCCCGCGCGCGATCGCGACCAGATCGGTGCGCAGCGCCTTGGGATCGGGATAGGGCTCGCCGGTCAGCCGACCGGGACGCGGCGGGGCCTTGCCGGTCAATTTCTGATGGGTCGCGGCGAGGCGGGCATAGATGCCCGACAGCGCACGGCGATAGGGCTCGTCCGAGCGGCTGAGCGCATCGTCGCCGCTAGCATCGGCCAAGGCCAGTACCGCCGCGTCCACCTCGGCATGTTCGGTCGAGATGGACAGCTCGGCGCCCAGCGCGTGGACCGCCTCGCAATAATGGGTCAGCACCGCGTCCGCCGCCTGGGCGAGTGCGGTGGTCAGCGACTCGGCGGTGACGAAGGGATTGCCGTCGCGGTCGCCGCCGATCCACGAACCGGGCCGCAGGAAGGCGGGCACGCGCGCGCCGAACGCCTTGTCCCAGCGCTGATACAAGGCGGGTAGCACCGGCAGGAACACGTCGCGCAGATAGGACAGCGCCGTCTCCACTTCGTCGGTGACGTACAACCGCTCGCGCCGCAGCACACGGGTCTGCCAGAGGAGCGCAATCTGGCGGCCGATCGCGGCCTCCACATCATCGCCATCGGGCGTCACGTCGCGGCCCGCATCGCGCATCGCCAGCAGTTCGGCGATGCGGTTGCGGTGGTCGATCATGCTCTTGCGCCGCACCTCCGTGGGGTGCGCGGTCAGCACGGGGACGACGAGGGCACGGGCCAACAACTCCATCGCCGCCTCGCGGTCGATGCCCTTGTCGGCCAGCGTCGCCAGCACCTCGGCAATGTCGGTGCCGGGTTCGCGCGCGATGCCCTGGCGATCCTCGGCCAGATTGGCGAGCATCGAGAACAGCATGAAGCCGCGCACGAAATCCAGCGTCTCGTCCAGCGCCAGCTTTTCCAGTTGCAGATCGACCTCGGCATCGTCGCCCAGGCCGCGGTGGCGATTGACCGAGGCGCGGCGAATGGCCTCCGTCGCCTCGAACAGCGCATCGCCGCCATAGCGGCGGATCACGTCACCCAGTTGCGCGCCCAGAAAGCGGATGTCGGCATTGTTGGCGATAGGAGGCAAGGTCGTCATGGGCGCCATTGCTGCAACGCAATAGCTTGGGCGTCAACCGATTGCCGTGCGTAATTTTGGTATAATATTATTCGACAATGCGTGTCGGTAGTTGCGTTTCACGGGGCTTGGCGGCGTGGCGAAGGCGGCATCGTGCGAGCCCGACAAGTGTGAGGTCCGTAATTCCGGGCTGTCGGGCATCGCTGCTGAAAATCCGCGCCGACAGACGATGAGTTGATACTCTTAATTCGTATTCCCTGGCGCCCCCGCGCCCGTCGCGACCGGATTGCTCGGCGTGGCGGGGCGTTCGGTGCGCGAGGCTTCGCGTTCCTCCGACGTCACCGTGCCGTCGCGGTTCAGGTCCATCCGGTCAAAGCGCGCGAGCATCCCCTCGAAGAATTCGCTCTCGGTGATCTCGCCGTCCTTGTTGCGGTCGAGTTCCCACAGCCGGGAATTGGTGCTGGGCATTTCATCGGGCGTGATGATGTCGTTGCCGTCGCGATCCAGTTCGCGGAAGCGGCGCGCCATCATGCCGCCGAAATCGACCCGCGACGTCACGGAGGGCGGCACGAACCCGGCCTTGGCGGCGGCGCGATCGGCCTCGGCGCGGTTTTCCTCCTTCTTTCCACAGGCGGTGGTCGCGGCCATCAACGCCGTCAGCCCCAGGCCCATCGCCCATGCACGCATTCGACACTCCCAGCTTCGTTACGCTTCCAACTCAACGTCCCAGTACAGCCAGTCGTGCCATGTTTCATGCAGATAATTGGGCGGGAAGCTGCGGCCATGTTCCTGCAAATGCCAATTCGTCGGGCGGATCGGCTCGATATGCAGCGGCATCGCGGCCTGGCGCGGGGTGCGCCCGCCCTTCTTCAGATTGCAGGGGGCACAGGCGGTGACGACATTCTCCCAGGTCGTCCGCCCGCCTTGCGCGCGCGGGATGACATGGTCGAAGGTCAGGTCGCGGTGCGATCCGCAATATTGGCAGGAGAAGCGGTCGCGCAGGAACAGGTTGAAGCGGGTGAAGGCCGGGAATTGCGACGGCTTCACGAATTGCTTGAGCGCGATGACCGAGGGCAGCTTGACCTTGGCGGTCGGGCTGCGCACCTCACGCTCATAATGGGCGACGATATCCACCCGGTCGAGGAACACGGCCTTCACCGCGGTCTGCCAGGGCCAGACCGACAGCGGATAATAGGACAGCGGCGTATAATCGGCGTTCAGCACGAGAGCCGGACAGGAGTCCGGGTGTCGGATCAAGTCGGGATGAAACACAGCTCCTCCCTTCGCGGTACTGCTGCGCCTTTCGCCCAGCAGCGTGACATGGCTATGACAGCATGGGACGGGAATCGCGGTCAAGGGGGTGGGCGATGAGCGGAGTGCGACCCGTGACGCGTTTCGCGCCGAGCCCGACCGGGCGGCTGCATCTGGGCCATGCCCTGTCGGCGGTGCGCGCGCATGATCTGGCGCGGGCGGGGGGCGGCCGTTTCCTCCTGCGGATCGAGGATATCGACGGCACCCGCAGCCGCCCCGAGCATGTCGAGGCGATTCTTCGCGATCTGGAATGGCTGGGCCTGGAATGGGACGATCTGTCCTTCCAGTCCGAACGACTGGACCTGTATGCGGCGGCGCAGGCGCGGCTGGCCAACTTGCTCTATCCCTGTTTCTGCACCCGCGCCGAGATCGCCGCCAGCCTGTCCGCGCCGCACGGACCCACGCCCATTTATCCCGGCACCTGCCGTCATCGGTCCGCCGAGGAGCGCGCCGCGCGGATGGCGGAGCCGCATGGCTGGCGGATCGACATGGCGCGCGCGGCGGCGCTGGCAGGCCCGCTGGACTGGCATGACGAACGGGCGGGTGCAGTCGTCGCCGATCCGCTGAGCCATGGCGACGTCATCCTTGCGCGGAAGGATGCGCCCGCCAGCTATCATCTGGCGGTGACGGTGGACGATGCGGCCCAGGGCGTGACCGACGTGGTGCGCGGGGTCGATCTGTTCGAGGCGACTCATGTCCACCGGCTGCTCCAGGCACTGCTGGGCCTGGCGACGCCGCTCTATTACCACCATCCGCTGATCGTCGGCGCGGACGGCCAGCGTCTGGCCAAGCGCCACGGCGCGCCCGCGCTGGCGGCGATGCGAGAGGACGGGGTGGACGGCCGCGCGCTGGCGGATGCGCTGCGCCGCAATATGCTTCCCGCTGGATTTCGGCTGGGGGAGGCGTAAGCTTCGGGCATGAGCACTTTTCTCGTGATCCTGCTGATCGCCGCGATGATCGCCACCGTCGTCGCGCTGGTGCGTGGCATCATCTCCTTCCTTCAGGAAGCGACCGCCGAGGCGAAGGGCGAGGGGCCGACCGCGTCGCAGCTCAAGTCCAACCGGATGATGCAGCAGCGCATCTTCTTCCAGGCGCTGGCGATCACCGTCGTCGTGCTCTTGCTGTTCATGGCGGGGCGGAACTGATTCCTTGGTCAAGCTGACGAAAATCTACACCCGCACCGGCGATACGGGCACCACCGGGCTGGTCGACGGATCGCGCCGGTCCAAGGCCGAGCCCCGCATGGTCGCGATCGGCGAGGTGGATGAGGCGAACAGCGCGATCGGCGTCGCGCTGCTGTCGATCGAGGGGACGCTTCACGAGCAATTGACGCGCATCCAGAACGATCTGTTCGACCTGGGCGCCGACCTCGCCACGCCGGGGGAGATCGAGGGGGCGCTGCGTATCCTGCCCGAACAGGTCGCGCGGCTGGAGGTGGAGATCGACGCGATGAACGCGACGCTGTCGCCGCTCACCAGCTTCATCCTGCCCGGCGGCACATCGGCGGCGGCGCATCTGCATCTGGCGCGCGCCATCGCGCGGCGCGCCGAGCGGGCTGGGGTCGCGCTGGGCGAGCAGGAGGCGATCAACCCGTCCGCGCTCGCCTATCTCAACCGTCTGTCGGACTGGCTGTTCGTCGCCGCGCGCGCGGTGAACCAAAACGGCGCGTCGGACGTTCTTTGGGTTCCAGGAGGGGTGCGAACGACACGGTAAGGGGCCGGTCGCTGTTCCCCGCAATCCGGGGAGCACCCGAATGCCGACTATCGTCCCGTCCTCCGCGACGGCGCCGACGCCTGCCCCTCGACTGGCATCCCGCTATCGCGCGGTCCGGGGGCTGACCCTGTCGCTGGCCGAGCCGCTGTCCGACGCCGATGCGACGGTGCAGTCCATGCCCGACGCCTCGCCCGCCAAATGGCATATGGCGCACACGACCTGGTTCTTCGAAACCTTCGTACTGCGCGATCATGTGCCGGGCTATCAACTGCACGACCCGCGCTTCCCGTTCCTGTTCAACAGCTATTACGAGGCGGAAGGGAAGCGCCATGCACGGCACCGCCGGGGGATGATCACCCGCCCGACGCTGGACGAGGTGCGGGCGTATCGGGCGCATGTCGATGCCGCCCTGCTGGCGGCGATGCCCGATCTGCCCGAGGCGGCGCTCGAACTGGTCGCGCTGGGGTGTCATCATGAGGAGCAGCATCAGGAATTGTTCGTCACCGACATCCTGCATCTCTTCTCCGAAAATCCGCTCGAACCTGCGCTCTACGCGCCCCGGCCCAAGACGCCGGTCGCCATGCCGGGGGCGATCGGCTGGATCGAAGGGCGGCAGGGGATCGTGCAGGTCGGCCATGACGGACAAGGTTTCGCCTTCGATTGCGAGGGGCCGCGCCACGACGCGCTGCTCCATCCGCACGCCGTCGCCGACCGGACCGTCACCAATGCCGAATGGATGCGCTTCATCGAGGATGGCGGCTATCGCGATCCGCGCCTCTGGCTGTCCGACGGCTGGGCCTGGGTGAAGGGAGAGGGCATCGCTGCGCCGCTCTATTGGGAAGAGCGCGACGGCGGCTGGACCCGCTTCGGGCTGGACGGGCGGCGCGCGATCGACCCCGCCGCGCCCGTCACCCATGTCAGCTTCTACGAGGCCGATGCCTATGCGACCTGGGCGGGCGCACGGCTGCCGACCGAGATGGAATGGGAAGCGGCGGCGACCGCGCACGACGCCTCCGGCGGCAACCAGATGGACGCCGCCGGCGCGATCGAGCCGCGCCCCGCTCCGCAAGGCCCGGCCTTTTTCGGTGATGTCTGGGAATGGACCGGCAGCGCCTATCGCCCCTATCCCGGCTTCCGTGCCGTCGAGGGCGCGGTCGGCGAATATAACGGCAAGTTCATGAACGGGCAGTTCGTCCTGCGCGGCGGCAGTTGCGCGACCCCGCGCGGCCATGCCCGCGCCAGCTATCGCAACTTCTTCTATCCCCATCAGCGCTGGCAATTCACCGGCGTCCGCTTGGCAAAGGACCTGTAACCATGCTGAAGCCCGAGATCGAGGACGGTCAGATGTCCCTTGCCGACCCCGCCTTTCGCGCCGATGTGCTGGCCGGGCTGGAGCGTCGTCCGCGCGCCATTCCCGCCCGCTGGTTCTATGACCGCAAGGGATCGGAGCTGTTCGAGGCGATCACCGACCTGCCCGAATATTACCCGACCCGCGCCGAAACCGCGATCCTGAAGACCATCTGCCCCGATCTGATCCGGCATGTCGGCAAGGGGCGCGCGGTGGTCGAATTCGGATCGGGCTCGTCGACCAAGACGCCGGTGTTGCTCCGCTGCGTCGAGCCGTCCGCCTATGTGCCGATCGATATTTCGGGCGATTTTCTGCGCGATTCCGCGCGCAACCTGCAACAGGCCTTCCCGGACCTGCCCATCCATCCGCTGGAGGGGGATTTTATGCGCCCGCTGACCCTGCCCGCGATGGTGGCGGATGCGCCCAAGCTGGGCTTCTTCCCCGGATCGACCATCGGCAACATGACCCCGGCCATGGCGACCGACCTGCTGCGCGCGATGCGCGGCTCGCTGGGCGAGGGGGCGATGCTGCTGATCGGGATGGACCGGGCCAAGTCGAGCGAGGTGCTGGTTCCCGCCTATGACGATGCGCAGGGGGTGACGGCGGCGTTCAACCGCAACCTGCTCGACCGGATCAATCGCGAGCTCGACGGCACCATCCCGGTCGACGCCTTCCGCCACCGCGCGGTGTGGAACGACGACCGCTCGCGCATCGAAATGCACCTTGCCGCCGAGCGGGACGTCGACTTCACGATCGAGGGGCGCCCCTTCGCCATGGCGGCGGGGGAAACGATCCATACCGAGAACAGCCACAAATATGGCCCGCGCGATGCCAAGATACTGTTGCGTGCGGGCGGCTGGACTCCGGTGGCGCAGTGGAGCGACCCGGACGACCTGTTCGCCGTCTATCTTGCCGAGGCGCAATCGGTCCGTCTCGCGCCATGACCGGACTGTCAGCATAAGATTTTCGGCAAAACGCTTTTTTTAAAAAAGCTGCGTCTTTTTTGGATGGATGACGTTTCGCTTCATGGTCCGGCTGAAAACCTAGATCAATAAAGTTCTCGGCCATGCCCCTTTGTGAGCTCTTCTGACGGTTACCTAAATACAGAAGAGCTCATCTTGGTTCCTTTAGGGAGGAGCATGATGACGGAAAGCGCACAACTGCTCGATGCGTTCGACGCGCGGGCCGAGCGCCGCAATCTGCGGCGCGATTTCTTCAAACTCGCGGTCGGAGCGGCTGCTGCCGGAGCGACCGCCTTCACCCTGACCAGCAAGGCCGGGGCACAGGCGGCGATCACCGATACCGACATCCTGAACTTCGCGCTGAACCTCGAATATCTCGAGGCGCAATTCTATGCCTATGCCGCCAACGGCGCGGGCCTCCCCGCCAGCCAGCTGACGGGCACGGGCAACCAGGGTGCGGTGACCGGCGGCGCGCAGGTCAATTTCGCCACCGGCAACAGCGACGACGCGATCATCGGCCAATATGCGCGAGAGATCGCCGCCGACGAGGCCGCCCATGTCGCCTTCCTGCGCACCGCGCTGGGCAGTGCGGCGGTCGCGCAACCGGCGATCAACATCTCCGGCGACGCCAATGGTCCGTTTACGGCGGCGGCGCGCGCGGCGGGCGTGGTCGGTGCCACCGAAACCTTCAACCCCTATGCCTCGCCGACCGCGTTCCTGCTGGGCGCCTATATCTTCGAGGATGTCGGCGTGACCGCCTATAAGGGCGCCTCGCCGCTGATCAGCAACAAGACCTTCCTCCAGGCCGCGGCGGGCATCCTGGCGGTCGAGGCCTATCATGCCGCGATCGTTCGCACGACGCTCTACGGCCTGGGCTATGACATGAACAACCCGCAGCCCTCGCTGATCACTGCGGCAGGCCGCATCTCGGACGCCCGCGACAGCCTCGACGGCTCGACCGACCTCGACCAGGGGATCGCGCAGACGACCGTCAACGGTCAGCTGGTGTCCAACATCGTGCCGCTCGACAATAACGGCATCGCGTTCAGCCGGACGCCGCAGCAGGTGCTCAACATCGTCTATCTGAACAATGCGGCGGCGACGCTCGGGGGTTTCTTCCCGGCGGGCGTGAACGGCACCCTGCGCGCCAGTGCGGCGAACTGATCCCTTTTTCCTCGTTTCGAGAGGATTATCATCATGAGCGAAGAACGCTTCATTCTCGATGTCATTGACGAAGCCTCGGCCAAGCGCCGGGCCGATCGCCGCCGTTTCATGCGCATGGCCGCCGGAGCGGGGGCCGTGGGCGGACTGGCGATGCTGGGCGCCTGCAACAATGACGATGACGACGTGATCGTCGTCCCCACCCCGACGCCGACCGCCAGCCCGACCGGGTCGGTCACCGATGCCGATGTGCTGAACTTCGCGCTCCAACTCGAATATCTGGAAGCGCAATTCTACAGCTATGCCGCCTTCAATACGGGCCTCGCCGCGTCGTTCCAGACGGGGACGGGCACCCAAGGGGCGGTCGCGACCGGGACCAGCGGCCAGCCGCGCGGGGTCGCGTTCAAGGACCCGATCGTCGCGCAATATGCGCGTGAGATCGCCTTGGACGAGATCGCGCACGTTAACTTCCTGCGCTCCGCGCTCGGCACCTCGGCGGTGGCGCAACCGGCGATCAACCTGTCGGGCGATGCCAATGGCGCCTTCACCGCGGCGGCGCGTGCCGCGGGCGTGATCGCGGCGGACGCGACCTTCGACCCTTATGCCTCGGACGAGAATTTCCTGCTCGCGGCCTATATCTTCGAGGATGTCGGGGTGACCGCCTATATGGGCGGCGTCACCCTGTTGACCAACAAGACCTATATCGAGGCGGCGGCGGGCATCCATGCGGCGGAGGCCTATCATGCCGGGCTCGTCCGCTCGGTCCTGTATCGCAAGGGGCTGACCACCGCCGCCGGACAGATCTCCGACGCGCGTGACAGCCTGGACGGCTCGACCGATCTCGATCAGGGCATCGTCGCGACGGTCAACGGCACGCAGGTGGCGAACATCGTTCCCGCCGATTCCAATGCGATCGCCTTTGCCCGCACGCCCGGCCAGGTGCTGAACGTCGTCTATCTCAACAAGGCGGCGGTGACCGGCGGCGGCTTCTTCCCCAACGGCCTGAACGGCAACGTCCGGACCAGCGCCGCCAGCGGATAAGCGCCGATCCTCTTCACGGTCCTTGCCCCGATCGGCCCTAGTCCCCTGGCCGGTCGGGGTTTTTTTGTCGCCGCGCCGTGCCCCTATCCGGGCGGGTCATGGCGCGGCCTAGCAAAACCCCTTCTTATCCGCCGCGAAACCGCTTATGCTGCGTCCATCCCCGGGGGAGCGCTGGCCTGCGCTTGAGAGGGGGGCAAGAGCCCCCGACCCGCTGAACCTGATCCGGCTGACACCGGCGTAGGGAGGGAGCGGCCCCATCTCTCATGGTCCGTTTCCTCCGCATGGAGTGGACGACTATGGCAGATATCCCCGTAAAGACCGAGATCCCCCCCGCGGGCAGCGCAATAGGCGTGACCACCGGCCCCATTCGTGGCTCGAAGAAGATTCATGTCGGACCGCTGGGCGTCGCGATGCGCGAGATCCATCTCGACCCGTCCTCGGGCGAACCGCCCTTGCGCGTCTATGACACCAGCGGCCCGTACACCGACCCGACAGCGCGGATCGACATCATGGCGGGCCTGCCCCAGATCCGCCGCGCGTGGATCGAGGGGCGCGGCGATGTCGAGGCCTATGACGGCCGCGAAATCCGCCCCGAGGATAACGGACAACTCGGCCCCGACCGTTCGGGCGGCGTACCGCAATTCCCGCGCACCGGACTGAACCGCCCCTTGCGTGCCAAGCCCGGCATGAACGTCAGCCAGATGCACTATGCCCGCCAAGGCATCATCACGCCGGAAATGGAATATGTCGCGACCCGCGAGAATCTGGGCCGCGAGATGCTGCGCGAATATGCCCGCGACGGCGAAAGCTTCGGCGCGGCGATTCCCGATTACGTCACGCCCGAATTCGTCCGCGACGAAGTGGCGCGCGGCCGGGCGATCATCCCCAACAACATCAACCACCCCGAATCCGAGCCGATGGCGATCGGCCGCAACTTCCTGGTCAAGATCAACGCCAATATCGGCAATTCGGCGGTCGCCAGCAACGTGGCCTCCGAGGTCGACAAGCTGGTCTGGTCGATCCGCTGGGGCGCGGACACGGTCATGGACCTGTCGACGGGCCGCAACATCCACGACACGCGCGAGTGGATCATCCGCAACTCGCCGGTGCCGATCGGCACCGTCCCCATCTATCAGGCGCTGGAGAAGGTCGGCGGCATCGCCGAGGAACTGACCTGGGAAATCTTCCGCGACACGCTGATCGAACAGGCCGAGCAGGGCGTCGACTATTTCACCATCCATGCGGGCGTGCGCCTGCCGTACATTCCGCTGACCGCCAAGCGCGTGACCGGCATCGTGTCGCGGGGCGGCTCGATCATGGCGAAATGGTGCCTGGCGCATCACAAGGAGTCGTTCCTCTACGAACGCTTCGACGAGATCACCGAGATCATGAAGGCTTATGACATCGCCTATTCGCTGGGCGACGGCCTGCGCCCCGGCGCGATCGCCGATGCCAATGACGAGGCGCAGTTCGCCGAGCTCTACACGCTGGGCGAGCTGACCAAGCGCGCCTGGGCGCAGGACGTGCAGGTCATGATCGAGGGCCCCGGCCATGTGCCGATGCACAAGATCAAGCAGAATATGGACAAGCAGCTGGAGGCGTGCGGCGAGGCGCCCTTCTACACCCTCGGGCCGCTGACCACCGACATCGCGCCGGGATACGACCATATCACCAGCGGCATCGGCGCGGCGATGATCGGCTGGTACGGCACGGCGATGCTCTGCTACGTCACGCCCAAGGAGCATCTGGGCCTGCCCGACCGCGACGACGTGAAGGTCGGCGTGGTGACGTACAAGCTGGCCGCCCACGCCGCCGACCTGGCCAAGGGGCATCCCGCCGCCAAGATGCGCGACGACGCGCTGAGCCGCGCCCGCTTCGAATTCCGCTGGCGCGACCAGTTCAACCTGTCGCTCGATCCCGACACGGCGGAATCGTATCATGACCAGACCCTGCCCGCGGAGGGTGCGAAGACCGCGCATTTCTGTTCGATGTGTGGCCCGAAATTCTGCTCGATGAAGATCACGCAGGAAGTGCGGGAGTTCGCGGCGAAGCAGAACGCGCCGGTGGAGACCTTCGTCGCGGCAGAGGATGCCGAGGCGGGGATGCAGGAAATGAGCGAACGGTTCCGCGAGAAGGGCGGGGAGGTTTACCTGCCGGCGGAGTGAACGTGGCCACATAAGGGCCACAGTGAGCTTCTAGCCTGTTGACATTGCGGGCGCGCATGACCCATGCGCCCGCCGATGGGTGCCATGCCAAACAATACTGATACGATGGGGCATGATCCTCGCGTTGTGGCCAACGCAATAATTGCGTGCGCGCAGCGTATGGGGGTGCCCATACGCAACGTTTCGGTGCAAAAGCTACTTTACTTTGCACATGCAGCTTTTCTGGTTCATCATCGGCGTCCTTTAGTTCGCGGCGTTTTTGAGGCGTGGGAATTTGGCCCGGTATGCCGATCGATCTATGATGCTTTGAAGCATTACGGTAGAAATGAAATTACCTCTCTGATCCAGCGCACCGATCCTTTCACAGGAATCTCATCATCGTTGCCGGAGCTAGCGGATCCGCTTGCCGTCAGACATATTGAGCATCTTATGCATGTTATGGGGCATGCTTCGCCTAGCCAGTTGATAAGTTTGTCCCACGTTCCGGGGGGGGCATGGTCTATTGTCTGGAACAAAGCAAAAACAGGTGCTACAGTAGGTAACCGAATCGACGATGATCTGACGATCAAGGCGTTCGGAAGATTGAAGGTTGCTTTGCAGCCTTCGCAGGAGAACGAGGGATTGGATGAAGCTTCGCCGTTTGCCGGAGACTGATTTAGCTCGGATCGCACCGCTTTCTGCGGCAATGAAGCGTCGAGCACTTCAATCTTTCAATTCTGGTGGCGGCAGTTGGTCATACGAGCCAGCACGGTCTCAAAATTTCAATATTGCTAATCCGGCTAACCCGCTGGGATTAATTTCACCGCGCCCCTCTATGGAGAAGATCAAAGAGATCGTTAGCAGGCGTTGCAGATGCGACGAGCAGCAAGAGAGCTGTCTGGAGGTTGTCGATCTCTTTGATCATTGGTATCGGCAAAAATCGAGTGGCGCAGTTGAGCGTGTAGTGCCTTCAATGGCTATTGGTTCACTGGGGCTTGTTCGGTACTGGGAGAATTTTTTCTTTCAGGTAAATGGAAGAAATACCTTTCTATTTATAGATTATCGTCGGACTAATGGTTTAACGGTACGGGCCCGCAAGTTCGTTTTTTCTATGATGCATCAGCAGATTCGATTGGCTGATCCGGATTTTTTTGATTCAAATCTTCTCGTTCTTCGTTTTCCGCAGGGAAAAGAAGAACGAGTTATCAGTGAGTCGTGGGTTAACGACGATGATTTATATTCATTGGCAGAGCTATCGCAGTTGATTGATGAAACCTATTCGATATGGCGCGAGGTACTCGCCGAAAGGCACATTGTTGAACCGAAGCGGGCGGCTGGGGGAATGTTCGGTTAAAGTCGAACTCACCGCTTCCGCACAAACTCCGCCCTTAGCACCAACCCCTTGATCCCGTCGAACTTGCAGTCGATTTCCTGCGCATCGCCGGTCAGGCGGATCGACTTGATCAGGGTTCCGCGCTTCAGCGTCTGGCCGGCGCCCTTGACGGTCAGGTCCTTGATCAGCGTCACCTGATCCCCGTCGCTCAGGACGTTGCCGACCGAGTCCCGCACCACGACCGCGTCATCGTCGCTGCCCGCGCCAGCCTTGGCGGCGGCGTCAGCGGCGCTGATCCATTCGCCGGTCGCTTCGTCATACACATATTCGTCGTCGGCCATCGCGCTTGATCCTCATCGCATCGGTGGAATGGCGGCCCCTATGCGCCCTCGCGGCAATTGAAGCCAGTATGATTACAGATCAGGACAGCGGCGGCAGCGCCCAGTCGATCGGCTCGCGGCCCTGCTCGACCAGAAAGGCGTTGGCCTTGGAAAAGGGCTTCGAGCCGAAGAAGCCGCCCCGCGCCGACAAAGGCGAGGGGTGGACCGAGGTCAGGACGCAATGCCGCCCGCCGCCCATTTCGCGGACGAAGCCCGCCTTCTTCTGCGCATAGGCGCCCCACAGGATGAAGACGACCGGCTCGGGCTTGGCGGCGACGGCGCGGATCACGGCATCGGTGAACCGCTCCCACCCGCGCCCCTGATGCGAGGCGGCTTGGCCCATCCGCACGGTCAGGACGGAGTTGAGCAAGAGCACCCCCTGCCGCGCCCAATGGTCGAGCAGGCCATGGGAGGGCGGCGCGATGCCCAGATCGGTCGCCATCTCCTTGTAGATATTGACCAGGCTGGGCGGCGGGCGGACGCCGGGCTGGACCGAAAAGGCCAGGCCATGCGCCTGCCCCTCGCCATGATAGGGGTCCTGCCCCAGGATCACGACGCGCACCTGATCCAGCGGCGTCAGGTCCAGCGCGCGGAACCATTCGGACGGGCGGGGGAAGACACGCTGCCCGCTGGCGCGCTCGTCCGCCAGGAAGGTCTTGAGCGCCTTCATATAGGGCTCGTCGAACTGGTCGCGCAGGACGGCCAGCCAGCTTGGGTCCAGTCGGATGTCGCTCATCGCATCCTCTTGCCCCCGGTGCGATTGGCGCGCAACCGGCTTGGCGGATAATCGTTATGCACCCGATACGGTCGTCATTCCGCCGGCCGCTGAGCCTATTGGAGGACCATGATCATGAAACGTTCGACGATCACCCTCGCCGTGATGACCGCCGCCTTGCCGCTGGCGGCATGCGGCTCCTCGACCGAGCCCGCCAACAACACCGCGGCGGTCGCCGCCACCGGCAATGTGATGAGTGCCGACGCGCTAGGCACAAAGATCCGCGACCTGCCCGAGGGGCAGCGGCGCGGCGTGCTGTTCCGTGCGATCCGCGATGCCGGGCCTTCGGGCGCGAGCTGCCAGTCGGTCACCGCGATGAAGGAAGCCGCCCTGGTCAACGGCAACCCGAGCTGGAACGCGGTGTGCGACAACAGCACTCAGTGGACCATCGTGCTGACCGCCGATCAGTCGGCCAGCGTGACCGGCCCGGGGCCCGTCACCATCAAGTGACCGTAGCGAGGCTCGCCCCCCCCCCCCGAGTCACGGTGCGGGGTGGTCGAGCTTCGCCAGCGTCGCGTCGTCGGCCTGCCCGTCGAAGAACCGGTCCAGCCCTTCGCGAAAGGGCGCAGGGTCATCGGCGATGGCGGCGAACAGGGTCAGCGAGGAGCGCAGCTTGATCGCATCGATCCCGCCGAACACCGCCCCCGCTGATCCGGGCGCGGCGATCACGGTACGGATCGCTTCGAGCAGGCGGGGGCCGAGGATCGGATGCGCCAGATAGGCCCGCGCCTCGCCCGCGTCCCGGATCGCATAATATCGCGCGGTGGGGCTGCGACCGAGACCGGCGATCTGGGGAAAGACGAACCACATCCAGTGACTTTGCTTTCGCCCGACACGCAGTTCGGCCAATGCGGCGGGGAAGCTGTCCGCCTGGGCCTCGACGAAGCGGGACAGGTCGGAATCAGGGGAGGGCGCGGCTGTCATCGCCTTGGCAACCGGCCATGCGGTCAAAGCGTTCCCGTCAAAAGCGATTGTTTTCAGGAGAGAGAGATGCGCCGCTTTGCCTTCCTTGCCCCCATGGCCCTGTTGGCGCTCGCGGCCTGTGGCAGTCGGGAAGGGGATGCGGATTCGGACGTCGCGCCGGGCAACTTCACCCCGCCCGGCACCGCGCGGCCCACGCCGGTGGCGGGGGTGGCGCAGGTCAATCCGCTGACCGCCTATATCGGCCATTATCCCAACGACGCGGTCGACGGCGTAGCCTTTTTCGACCGGACCGAGGTGGCGAGCGCGCTGCACGACGCGGTGGGCAATCAGCAATTGATCCAGCGGATCATGTCGCGCGGCGCGGTGACGGTGCCGATCTTCCGCCGGGGGGAACAAGGGATCGCGGCGCATGGCTGCACCCCGCATGATTGTTCGGACAACAACTGGACGGTCGAGATCGACACCCAATCGTCCAAGGCGCGGGTCTGCTATCACGATCGCGAGACGATGGGCGACCGCAGCCAATGGTATATGGGCGGCGCGCCGGTGACCCAGCCGGGGGAATGCCCGCAGGAGTGAGAAATCCTCCCCGGTACGGGGAGGTGGCAGGCCGAAGGCCTGACGGAGGGGGGCTTCCTCATAGGACAGCCTGTGCGGCGATCCCCCTCCACCATGCTTCGCATGGTCCCCCTCCCCGTGCCGGGGAGGATAGGGTTCAGAACGTGTAGGCGACCCCCAGCGCGCTCAGCCACTGGCTGCGCGAACCGGCCTGCGACACGATCGGGCTGTCGGCGAAGTCGTTGACCATCCGGCCATAGGTCAGGCCGCCGACCAGCTTCCACCCCTTCAGCAAATTGCCGGTGATCGAATAGGTGGCGAGGCCGCCAACCGACCAGTCCTTCCACCCCGAACGCGCGTTGTAGACGGGCAGGCCGCTCGCCACGCTCTGGTTCGGATCGATCGAGAAATAGCGGCGGGCATAGCCGCGCCCAGCATGTTCGGCGGTGGCGAACAGGCCGACCGCCGCCTTGGTCGACAGGGGCGTGAAGTAATTGACCGAAGGCTGCCAGATGCCGCTGTCATGCACCCCGGTCACGTCATGGCGATAGCTGACCGAGACGGACAGCCGGTCATAGGGGCTGGTGACCACGCCGACCTTGCCGATGCCGACATAGCCGCCCAGTTCCACCGCCGCGCCGATCTTGCCCAGCGCGCGGACGCGGGCATCGTCGATCCGCGACGGGGCGGTGCGGTCCAGATTGACGACGCCGATCGGACCCGCCTGGAAATCCCACTCGCGGTTGTTCTTGTCGCCGATCAGGTCGACCGAAAGGCGATTGCCAATCAGCGTGATGGTGTGCCCGTCGATATAGGCCAGCGCGGCGGGCGCGGGGGAGAGGCTATAGTCGTTCGACCCCTCATAATCCGGCAGATAGGCCGCGCCGAGCCCGACGGTGATGGTGTTCTTGCCCATCTGCCCCGCCATTTCGGCGGCGGCGGGGTTGCTGGAAACGGTCGTATCCTGCGCCCAGGCGGGCAGCGACAGGGACAGCGCACCCGTGGCGATCAGCGGGGCGATTACGCGCGGAAAAAGGCGCAAGACGGAAAACTCCCTGAATGAATTATCCGAAATGGAACGCCAGGGTGAGGATTTCGCTCCGGTTCCGTCATTCAGAAAATGTAACGCATCCGAATCTGTTGTGTTTCGGCCACAGAATCCAGGCTGAAGCGGGCCGCCGTAAAGCGCGGCGGGCCGAAATGGATCGCCGGGTTGCGCGAAAAGCCGAAGCCCTCGCGCGGAATGCCCGCCAGCGTGTCGAGCTTGGCGTTGCCGTTCTCGTCATGGATGACGGCCGCGGCGTAATCGCCGTGCGGCAGGCCGTCGAGGTGCAAGGCCTTCTGGCCTGCGGGGACGGAGCGCGTCATCGCTCGGGCATCGTCGACACAGGCGGGGAAATTGTCCGGGTCGGCGGTCAGGCACAGACGGATCATCCCCTTGCCCGAGCGCAGATTGTCGATCCCGATGTCCAGCCGGCTAACCGGCGCGGTGCTCATCAACGGCAGGGCGGCCAGTAACAGAAGCGCGACGCGCGGCCTGCGCATGGGGACGCGCGAAATCGCCGAGTCCCCGGTCGGTCCCGCAGAGTCGATCCCAGAAGCGGAAATAGAGTCCATAATTGCACCCATATTGCTCATGATGCCGTTGATGATGGCTTGCGGTAATGAGCCACCCCCCCAGGTGCCCCTGCCACATGAAGCGGGGAAAGATTTCCCACCCCATATGGTTGGTGACGCCCATAACGGTCATGATCGTCAGGACCAAGCCGAGTGCGCCGACATGGATCGGAATCACGAAGACCAGTAGCGGAATGGCCACAGCCCCCGTCACGGCCTCGATCGGATGAAAGGCCATCGCGGCCCAGGCGGTGGGCGGGCGGCTGGCATGATGGACGGCATGGGCGCGCTTGAAGATCGCCGGGCGGTGCATCCAGCGATGCGTCCAGTAGAACCAGGTGTCGTGCGCGATCAGATAGAGCAGCACCGAAACCGGCAGATACCAGAGCGGATAGGCATGGACGTCGGCATAGATCCGGGTCCAGCCGCGATTCTGCCATCCCCAGGCAACGATCCCGGCGGGAATGCCGTAAATGGCGGCGGAGGCCAGGCTCCAGGCGATCTCCCGCCGGATCTGCGGGTCGAGCCCGGCATAAAGATCGGGATGCCGCGCCCGCGTCGCCAGCGCGAACGCCCCCGAGGCGAGCAGATAGCGGACACCGACGATCAGCGTCATGGCGATGGCGGACAGGATCAGGGCAAGCGTCACGGGCGGGACTGTACCCTATCGGAGGCGGGGCTTGAACCGTGATCGTCGGATAGGCGGCCTTTTGTTCGCGCGGAGGCGCGGAGGCGCAGAGAGGTTTGCCCGTGCGGCGGCGTCAGGTGTCCGTTCGACGTTGCACCTTGCCGCACCGTCGCCGGTGAGAAGCGACCTGTCGGCCGGGCGCTTCCTCTCCGCGCCTCCGCGCGAACTCTACTTCCACCCTGCGTTCAGGCTGAGCGCAGTCGAAGCCCATGCCCGATCCTATCCACAAATAGCCTTGTGCTTCGACTGTGCTCGGCGCGAAGGGGAGTATCAGCCCCGATGGAAGATCAGGATCGGTCGCTCGTGATAGATCCCCTCGACCGGCGCGCCATATCCCAGCTTTGCCGCCAGCCGGATCGAGGCGCTATTTCCCGGATCGATGATGCAGCAAGTCCGCGCCAAACCCTTTGCATCCGCCCAGTCGAGCACCGCGCGCATCGCCTCGACCGCATAGCCCTGGCCATGCCCGGCGGCGGCCAGCGCCCAGCCTGTCTCCGGCACGGTGAGTTCGGGCACGATCGCGCGTCGCGACTCGAGGAGGCCGATATCGCCTAGAATCTCGCCGGTCGCGCGGTCGCAGACTACCCAAGCACCGTATCCGAACGCGGTCCACTGCCCGATCGAGCGGAGCAGCCGGATCCAAACCTCCTCGCGCGGACGCGGCTTGCCGCCGATCATCGCGTAGACCCTGGGGTCCGCCCACATCGCCGCCAGCGCGTCGAGATCGTCGGGATGATGGCCACGCAGCGTCAGCCGCTCGGTCGTCAGGGTCGGGGCGGGGCTGGTAAAAGTCATGACGCAGCCGTTACTATCCCATTTCGCGGATCACCGCCAGAAACGCCTCGCCATAGGCATCGAGCTTGCGCGCCCCGATGCCGGACAGCAGCGACAGCGCGGCACGGCTGTTCGGTCGCTGCGCCGCTATGTCGCGCAACACCGAGTCGTGAAAGATGACATAAGGCGGCACCCCCGCCTCCTGCGCCAGTTCGCGGCGCTTGGCGCGCAATGCCTCGAACAGCGGATTGTCCGCGGGGTTGGCGGCGACCGGCGCGGTGCGGCGGGATTTGCGCTCGCGCTTGGGCGGCACCACCAGCGACAGCCGCGCCTCCCCCTTGATCAGTGCGCGGGCGGCGGGGCCGAACTCCAGCCCGCCATGATGATTGGTGCGCAGCGCATCGCGCAGCAGCAGCGCGCGGTGGACCGGCTTGATCAGCGCGACCTCGTCCCCGTCGATGATGTTCCACACCGACAGCGCCTCATGCCCGTTCATCAGGCTGCGCTCGGTCGACTGGCCGGTCAGCACCTGCTCGATATAGCCCGCGCCGAACATCTGGCCGGTGCGGAACACGGCGGAGAGGAATTTCTGCGCGGTGGTGGTCGCATCCACCGCATCGGGTGAGCCCAGGCAATTGTCGCAATTGCCGCAATCCTCCGCCAGCTCCTCGCCGAAATGGCGCAGCAGGATGCGGCGGCGGCACCCGCCCGTCTCGACCAGCGCACCCAGGGCCGAAAGGCGCGCCCGCTCGCCCGGCTGACGTTCGGGTTCGACCTCGGCGATGCGTTGCCGGGCGCGGGCAAAGTCGTCGGCGCCCCAGAAGAGATGCGCGACCGAAGGATCGCCGTCGCGCCCAGCGCGCCCCGTCTCCTGATAATAGGCCTCGATCGACTTGGGCAGGCCCGCATGGGCGACGAAGCGGACATCGGGCTTGTCGATCCCCATGCCGAAGGCGACGGTGGCGCAGATCACCATGTCCTCGCTCGCCACGAAATCGGCCTGGTTCTTCGCGCGCACGGCGGGGTCGAGCCCGGCATGATAGGCGCGCACCGGGCGGCCGGTCCGCGCCAGCGCCTCGGCCAGCTTCTCAGTCGCGGCGCGCGTCTGGGCATAGACGATGCCGGGGCCGGGCGTGTCGGCGACCACCCGCGCGATCTGGAGGTTCACATTGGCCTTGGGGCTGATCGCATAGCGGATATTGGGCCGGTCGAAGCCCGAGACGATCATCCCCTCGACCGGAATGCCCAACTGCTTGGCGATGTCGGCGCGGGTATGCGCATCGGCGGTCGCGGTCAGCGCGAGCCGGGGCACCTCCGGGAAGGCATCCATCAACGGTTCGAGCAGCCGGTAATCGGGGCGGAAGTCGTGCCCCCATTCGCTGACGCAGTGGGCTTCGTCGATCGCGAACAGGCTGAGCGGCGCGGAGGCGAGCAACTCGCGGAAATGCCCCGACGAGGCACGTTCGGGCGCGACATAGAGCAGGTCGAGCCGGCCATCGCGGAAGCGGGCCATCGTCTCGCCGCGATTCTGATCGACGCTGGTCAAGGTGGCGGCGCGGATGCCGACCGCCTCGGCCGCGCGCAACTGGTCGTGCATCAGCGCGATCAGCGGGCTGACCACGACGCAGCATCCGTCCATCATCACGGCGGGCAACTGATAGCAGAGCGACTTGCCCGCCCCGGTCGGCATGACCGCCAATGTGCGTTGCCGGTTCAGGACACGGTCCACCACCTGTTCCTGCACGCCGCGAAACTGGCTGTACCCGAAAACTTCGTGGAGCTTGGCAAGGGGGTCGGCGACCATCGGGGTGCATGTAGCGTCCGGGCGGGGGCGGGGAAAGGGGCTCGGCTTTCGGTCCTGCCGCCTTTCCCGCGACGATGGCCGGGAAACATCGGCGTCCTGCGGGGTTTCCAATCTCCATCATCCCTGATCCCCAAGAGGAGATGTTTCATGAACACCGACACGATCGATGGTGCTGCCACCAATTTTGGCGGCAAGGTCAAGGAAGGCATCGGCACGGCCATGGGCGACAAGACCATGCAGGCCGAGGGCAAGGGTGAACAGTTGAGCGGCAAGACGCAAAAGGCGTTCGGCGATGCCAAGACCAGCATCGACCAGACCGTCCGCCCGCTGATCGACCAGGCGCGCCAGTTCGTGAAGGATCGCCCCTATGCCTCGGCGGCGCTGGGCGGCGTGCTGGGTATCGCGCTGCTGAATACGCTGCGCGGCAAGTGATTTCAGGAGGGGGCGGCTGCGCCCGCGTCGCCCCTTCCATAATCGACGCGCGACGGGCGTGGCGGGGCGCTTGCCCGCTTGTTCCGTCCGGCGGCTTGGCCTAGCGCATGGCGCATGAAGCGATTGGCCATTTATTGCGGGTCGGCGACCCCCAGCGATCCCCTTTACATCGAAACGGCTCGTAGCGTCGGACGCGGCCTGGCGGAGCGCGGCATCGGCGTCGTCTATGGCGGTGGCCGGCTGGGCCTGATGGGTGCGGTGGCGGATGCGGCGCTGGCGGCGGGTGGCGAGGTGATCGGCATCATCCCGCAGGCGCTGGTCGATGCGGAGGTCGCGCATCGCGGCCTGACCGAACTCCATGTCGTGCCCGGCATGCATGAGCGTAAGAAGGCGTTCACCGACCTGTCCGACGGTTTCATCACCATTGCGGGCGGCACCGGCACGATGGACGAATTGTGGGAAGCGCTCAGTTGGGCGCAGCTCGGCTATCATGCCGATCCGGTCGGGTTGCTCAACACGGGCGGCTATTACGACCATCTCGTCGCCTTCTGGGAGAAGATGGGCGAGGTCGGCTTCCTCCGGCCGCAGCACCGCGAATTGCTGATCGTCGATACGACGCTCGACGGGTTGCTGGCGAAGATGACCGAACATGTGCCGACCCAGCCCATCGTGCGCATGAACGCGGGCGATCTGTGAGCGACACCGCCGCCCCGACCGAGCGCGACGCGCTGGTGGCGGCGGCGCGGGCGTCGATCGCGAAGGGCTCGAAGAGTTTCGCGGCAGCCAGCCTGCTATTCGATCCCGAAACGCGCGCGCGGGCGTGGCTGCTCTATGCCTGGTGCCGCCGCTGTGACGATATCGCCGATGGGCAGGATCATGGCCATGGCATGACCCGCGTGGCCGATGCGCCCGCGCGCTTGGCGGAGTTGACCGAAAAGACCGAAATGGCGCTGGCGGGGCAGGTGGTCGGCGACCCCGCCTTCGACGCGTTGCGCGTCGTGGCGGCGGAGACGGGCATGCCGCATCGCTGGCCGCGCGACCTGATCGCCGGGTTCGGGCTGGATGCGCAGGACTGGCGGCCCGAGACGGAGGAGGATCTCTATCGTTATTGCTATCATGTCGCGGGCGTGGTCGGCTGCATGATGGCGGTGACGATGGGGGTCGCGCCCGATGACGAGGCGACGCTCGACCGCGCCTGCGACCTGGGCATGGCGTTCCAGCTTGCCAATATCGCGCGCGACATTGCCGAGGATGCGGGCGCGGGGCGGCATTATCTGCCGCGCGAGTGGCTGGCCTATAAGAGCATATCCCCCGACGCGATCATGGCGCCCTCGCACCGGCCCGGCCTGAGCGCGCTGGCCCGCCGCCTGACCGACCAGGCGGCCCGGTTCGAGGCGAGTGCGCGGATGGGGGTGCCCGCGCTATCCTATCGTTCGGCCTGGGCGGTGCTGTCGGCGGCGGCGATCTATGGCGCGATCGGGCGCAAGGTGGCGCGGCGCGGGCGAGGGGCCTGGGACAGCCGGGTCGGCACCAGCAAGGCCGAGAAGCTGCGCTTCATGGCCGGTGCGAGTGTCCTGGCGGCGCGGCGGGACAAGATGACGATCACTCCGCGCGATCCGGCGCTATGGACGCGGCCGCGATAGGCTCCACCCCCTCCGTTCGGCCTGAGCGAAGTCGAAGGCCAAGGGATGCGGCCGCGATAGTTTTTGCCGTCGAGACGAAGGCGGATAGTGGGGCGGGCGTGACAATCCCCAGCCCCGTTCGCGCTGAGCGAAGTCGAAGCGTACGCTACGACCCTTGCCGCGAGGGTTTCCCTTGGCCTTCGACTTCGCTCAGGCTGAACGGGGGAGGGGATTACCCTCTGGACGGCTTCCGCTCCGCTTTCGCCATCTGCGCGCCCATGCGGCGGCAATCCGCACCGATCACCGGATAGGGCACATCGGTATTGGCGGCGATCCGGTTGGCGAGGTCGGCGCGGCATTGCGCCATGGTTTCGTACCGGGCGGGGACCATCCGCGCTTCGGTGCAATCGACGCTGCCATCGCCGCAGCCGAGGATCGCCATCACATAGAAAATCGGTTCCATTTAACCGCCTCCACTTGTTTTCCAGAACGCAAGGGTGCGGCGGGTTGTTCCGATTTTGCGCTTGCCGGGTAGAGATGGGACTGTCATGCTCCACCAACACAGTTCATGATGGGAGCATGAGATGGGGTTCAAGGCTTTGCTCGCGGCGGGGGCCGCGCTGATGGTGGCGCAATCGGCGATGGCGGCGGACGTGCCGCTGATCGAAAGGACCAAGCTGTTCGGGAATCCGACCCGCATCGGCGGACAGCTTTCCCCGGACGGCCAATGGATCAGCTATATCGCGCCGCGCGACGGAGTGCTCAACGTCTGGGTCGCGCCGATCGCGACGCCCGATCAGGCCAGGCCGCTGACCGCCGAGAAGGCGCGACCGATCCGCCAGACCTTCTGGTCCCCGGACTCCAAGTCGATCCTGTTCGTCAACGACAAGGGCGGCGACGAGAATTTCCTGCTCTACGGCGTCAACGTCGCGACCGGCGCGCAAAAGGCGCTGACCCCGTTCGAGAAGACCCGCGTCGAAATCATCGGCACCAGCGAGACGATCAAGGACCGCATCCTGGTCGGCGTCAACAATCGCGATCCGCGCTGGCATGACGTGTACGAGTTGAACCTGACCACCGGCGCGCTGACCAAGGTGATGCAGAATGACGGCTATGCCGGGTTCCTCGCCGACGACCAGTTGCGCTTGCGGATGGCGGCCAAGGCGCGGCCCGATGGCGGTTCGGACTATTACCGCGTCAACGGCACCACCGTCGAGGCGACGCCGGTCGTGCAGTTCGGGCTGGACGATTCGCTGACCACCTCGCCGCTCGGCTTCACGGTGGACGGCAAGACGCTTTACTGGATGGACAGCCGGGGCCGGAACACCGCCGCGCTGATGGCGCAGGACATGGGCAGCGGCAAGATGGCGGTGATCGGCGAAAGCCCCAAGGCCGATGTCGGCGGCGGGCTGTTCAATCCCAAGACCGGGCGTGTCGAAGCCTATTCGGTCAATTACCTCAAGCGCGACTATGTGCCGGTCGGTGACGCGGTGAAGGCGGACCTCGCTTTCCTGAAGGCGCAGAACAAGGGCGAATTCTCGATCGGGTCGCGCACCGATGCCGATGACAAATGGCTGGTGACATTCGATCCCGTCACCGCACCCGCCTCCACCTGGCTATACGATCGCAAGGGCAAAAAGCTGACCCAGCTTTACGTCAGCCGCCCCGAACTGGCCGATGCGCCGCTCGTGCCCATGGAGGCGGTGGAAATCCCCGCGCGCGACGGGCTGACTTTGGTGTCTTATCTGACCAGGCCCAAGGGCGTGACCGGGCCGGTGCCGATGGTGTTGTTCGTCCATGGTGGACCCTGGGCGCGCGACGGGTTCGGCTATAACAGCTATCACCAGTGGCTCGCCAATCGCGGCTATGCGGTGCTGTCGGTCAATTATCGCGGCTCGACCGGTTTCGGGAAGACTTTCATCTCGGCGGGCGACCTGCAATGGGGCCGCAAGATGCATGACGACCTGATCGACGCGGTCGACTGGGCGGTGAAGCAGGGCGTCACCACGCCCGACAAGGTGGCGATCATGGGCGGCTCGTACGGCGGCTATGCGACGCTGGCGGGGCTGACCTTCACGCCCGACAAATTCGCGTGCGGCGTCGACATCGTCGGGCCGTCCAACCTGTTCACTCTGCTCAAGACGATCCCGCCCTATTGGGAAGCGGGCAAGCAGCAATTCTACAAGCGGATGGGCGACCCCACGACCGAAGAGGGCCGCGCGCTGCTCAAGGAGCGTTCGCCGCTGACCTTCGTCGACCGGATCAAGAAGCCGTTGCTGATCGGGCAGGGGGCCAATGACCCGCGCGTCAATGTGGCGGAAAGCGACCAGATCGTCGCGGCGATGGCGGCGAAGAACATCCCCGTCACCTATGTCCTGTTCCCCGACGAAGGCCACGGCTTTGCGCGGCCCGCCAACAACATCGCCTTCAACGCGGTGGCCGAGAATTTCCTCGCGCCCTGCCTTGGCGGGCGGGCGGAGCCGATCGGCGACACGCTAAAGGGCTCGACCGCGCAGCTGAAGCATGGCGCGGAGTATGTGAAGGGGTTGTAAGGGGGTGAACTCGGGAGGGTGTCGCTTGTGGCGAGAACCCTCCCCCAGCCCCTCCCGCTTGCGGGAGGGGAGCGGCCAGAGGCAAACGATCACCATAATTCCCACAAAACTCCCCTCCCGCAGGCGGGAGGGGCTGGGGGAGGGCAGGGCCGCAAGCGATACGGCCCGCAAACGCTCCCCCATTGAACTTCGCCCCCGATCCGCCGACATGGGGGGGACATGCCGCCACTCGACTCCACCGCCGGTACGCCTGACCGGCCGCTGATCCCGACGCTTCGCCGTTTCCTCCCCTATCTCTGGCCCGCCGGAGCCCCTGCCTTGCGCGTGCGGATCGTGGCGGCGATGGCGCTGGTCGTGGTGTCCAAGCTGATTCAGGTATTGGGCGCGGCCTATACGCTGAAATTTGCGATCGACCGGATGGCGGGGGGCGACCGCAGCGCGGTGATGCTCGTCGTCCTGCTGGTCATCGGCTATGCGGCGGCGCGGTTCGGGACGACGCTGTTCGACAATCTGCGCAATGCGGTGTTCGAGACGGTCGGGCAGGACGCGACCCGGCGGCTGTCGGCGGACGTGTTCCGTCATCTTCACCGCCTGTCGCTGCGCTTCCATCTGGAGCGGCGCACGGGGGCGGTGACCAAGGTGGTCGAGCGCGGGACCAAGAGCATCGACACGATGCTCTATTTCCTGCTCTTCAACATCGCGCCGACGGTGCTGGAACTGGCGCTGGTCCTGACTATCTTCGGGCGCAGCTTCGGGCCGGTGCTGGTCGTCACCACGCTGGTGATGGTAGTCCTTTACATCATCTTCACCCGCAAGGTGACCGATTGGCGCAATGCGCTGCGCAACCGGATGAACGATCTCGACACCGGCGCAGTGGCGCACGCGGTCGACTCGCTGTTGAATTTCGAGACGGTCAAATATTTCAACGCCGAGGAACGGGAAGCCCGGCGCTATGAGAATGGCGTCGCCGCCTATGCCCGCGCGGCGACCAAGTCGGAAAACTCGCTCGCCTGGCTCAATGTCGGGCAGGCGGCGATCACCAGCCTGATGCTGGGTTTCGCCATGGCCTGGGTCGCGCGCGAATGGAGCCGGGGCGCGGCCTCGCCCGGCGACGTGGTGTTCGTCTCCACCCTGTTGTCGCAGCTTTTCCGGCCGCTCGACCTGCTGGGCATGGTCTATCGCACCATCCGCCAGGGGGTGATCGACATGGGCGCGATGTTCGACCTGATCGACACGCCCGCCGAAGTGGTGGACGCCCCCGGCGCCCCGCCGCTGCGGGTGACGGGCGGGCATGTCCGGTTCGACCATGTCGTGTTCGGTTACGACCCGGAGCGGACCATCCTGAAGGGGCTGACCCTCGACATTCCGGCGGGCACGACCTGTGCGGTGGTGGGGCCTTCGGGCGCGGGCAAGTCGACGCTCGCGCGGTTGCTCTTCCGCTTCTACGACGTGAGCGAGGGCGCGATCACCATCGATGGCCAGCCGGTGTCCGACGTGGCGCAGGACAGCTTGCGGGCGGCCATCGGCATCGTGCCGCAGGACACGGTGCTGTTCAACGACACGATCGGCTACAACATCGCCTATGGCCGCGAGGGCGCGGACCAGGCCGAGGTCGAACGGGCGGCGAAGGGCGCGGCGATCGCCGACTTCATCGAACGCCAGCCCCAGGGCTATGCCACCCGCGTCGGCGAGCGCGGGCTGAAGCTGTCGGGCGGCGAGAAGCAGCGGGTCGCCATCGCGCGCACCCTGCTCAAGAACCCGCCGATCCTGATCCTGGACGAAGCGACCAGCGCGCTCGACAGCCGAACCGAGGCGGATATCCTGGCGACGCTCCAGGCGATCGAGCGCGGGCGGACCACGCTGGTCATCGCGCACCGGCTGTCGACCATCGTCCATGCCGACCAGATCGTCGTCCTCGACGACGGCCGGGTGGCGGAGCGCGGCACCCATGGCGAATTGCTGGCCAAAGGCGGCCTCTATGCCGAGATGTGGGCCCGCCAGGCCGCCGAGGTGGAGCAGGCGGAAGAGGAAGACGCGCTGCTGGCGTGATCCTCCGCCGAGCAAAGGGCGTCAGCGGCAGCGCAACCGGATTTGCCGAACCGAATGCGATCCGCGCCACGGCGGTCCAGCCCAGGATCATCTTGAGTCCAACGCCGTGATAGACGCCGAGGCATGGTGGGAACACCCGGATCGATCCGTGGGACGGTGCCAACTTCCTATCCCCCCCGTTCAGCCTGAGCGAAGTCGAAGGCCACGCGACGGGCTCGCCCATGGGACACGGGGAAAGGTCATCCCTTGGCCTTCGACTTCGCTCAGGCTGAACGGAGCAGGGGGCCTACTTCCTCTCCAGCATCAGTGCCGCCGTGGCTTTCGCGCTGCCCACCACGCCCGGAATACCCGCACCGGGATGCGTGCCTGCGCCGACGAAATACAGGTTCGGGATCGAATCGTCGCGATTGTGGACCCGGAAATAGGCGCTTTGGGTCAGGATCGGCTCCAGCGAGAAGGCCGAGCCCATATGCGCGTTCAGATCGGTCGCGAAGTCCGAGGGCGCATAGTGGAATTTGGTCACGATCCGCTCATGGATATCGGGGATCAGGCGGCGGCCCACCTCGTCAAGGATGCGCTTCTCCAGGATCGGCCCGACCTCGTCCCAGTCCATCGGGAACTTGCCCATGTGCGGGACGGGGGCCAGCGCATAGAAGGTCGAATGTCCCTCGGGCGCCAGGCTCGGATCGGTGATGGTCGGGTGGTGGAGGTAGAGCGAGAAATCCTCCGACAGCACGCCGGTGTCGTAAATGTCGGTCAGCAGGCCCTTATAGCGGGGGCCGAACAGGATCATGTGGTGCGGGATACCCGGCCACGCGCCCTTGATCCCGAAATGCACGACGAACAGCGACGGCGAATAACGCTTGCGCTCCAGCGAGTTGACCGTCCGCCGGGCCGAGCGATTGTCGGCCAGCAGGTCGCGATAGCTGTGCATGATGTCGGCATTGGTCGCGACGGCATCCGCCTGGATGGTCAGGCCGCTCTTCGTGACCACGCCGGTCGCGCGGTCGCCCAGCGTCTCGATCCGCGTAACGGGATCGCCGAGGCGGAGGACGCCGCCGATCCGCTCGAACTGCGCGACCATGCCCGCCACCAGGCGATTGGTGCCGCCGCGCGCGAACCAGACGCCGCCGTCCCGCTCCAGCTTGTGGATCAGCGCATAGATGGCGCTGGTCGTCATCGGATTGCCGCCGACCAGCAGCGTGTGGAAGGACAGCGCCTGGCGCAGCTTTTCCGACTTCACGAATTTCGACACCATGGCGTAGACCGAGTTCCACGCCTGATACTTCATCAGCGACGGCGCGGCCTTGATCATCGAGGCGAAATCGAGAAACGCGACATGGCCGAGCTTCTCATAGCCCTCGCGATACACGCCCGCCGCATAGTCGAGGAATTTGCCATAGCCCGCGATATCGTCGGGGTTCAGCTTGGCGATCTCGGACCGGAGCTGGGTGTCGTCGTTGCTGTAATCGAAATTGGTGCCGTCGACCCAGTTGAGCCGGTAGAAGGGGCTGACGGGGTCGAGCTTCACATCCTCCGACATCGACCGACCGGTCAGGCCCCAGAGTTCCTCCAGACAGGCCGGATCGGTGATGACGGTGGGGCCGGCGTCGAAGGTGAAGCCGTCGCGTTCCCAATAATAAGCGCGCCCGCCGGGCTTATCGCGTGCCTCGACGATGGTCGTCTGCACGCCCGCCGATTGCAGGCGGATGGCCAGCGCCAGCCCGCCAAAGCCCGATCCGATGACGACCGCGCTCTTCATGACCGACCCCGCAGCGCGGCGATGGCGCGCAGGATCGGCACCGGCGGCCGTCCGGTCAATATTCGTGCCTTGTCGGCCATGGTCGATTGCCCCGCATAGAATCGCCCGATCAGGTCGGGCGGAAGTCGATAGAAACGCTCCAGAACGCGGTATCGCTCATCCGGCTCCGCCGCCTTGAACAACATCGTGTCGAGCATCCGGTAAAAGCTTCGCGCGTCCCAGGCGGCGCGCGCCATGCGATAGGTCGCGTCGTGCAGGTCCGCCCCGGCGAAATCGCGCCGCTCGGCCAGCATCGCCGCCATACGGATCGCATCGGGCAGCGAATAGCCGGTGGTCGGGTGGAACAGCCCGGCGCGCATCCCGGCCTTGGGCGTCCTGGCCCCGCCGCTGCGCCAGTAATTGTCGAAGTCGCCGCCCATCGCGACGGGCAGCACGCCCGCTTCCTCGCGCACTACCTCCACCGTCTCCCAGCCCCGCGCCTCGGCATAGCGTTCGATCCGCTGGACGATGGCGCGACGATTGAGCTCGGACGAGGTCGAATAATAGGTGTCCTCGACGAAAATCCGATCCTCGGCGAAGGGCAGGGTATAGACGAAGCGATAGCCATCGATCTGCTTGACGGTGGCGTCCATCACCACCGGCCGCTCGCTGCCATGCGGGTGGGTCAGGCGGAGTTCCTGGCCGACGAATTTCTGCCATCCGCAGGACAGCGAGGACAGGTCGCCCGCGCCGCGCGCGTCGATCACGCCGGTCGCCTCCACCCGGTCGCCATCGGCGAAGACGGCGGCAGTCGCGGTCACCGACAGCACCTTGCGGCCCAGCATCAGGGCTTCGGGCGGCAGCACGCGGCGGACCTCGGCGTCCAGTCGGTGGCTTTCGATCGAATAATAGGTCTGGTTCAGTGTCCGCGCATGCGCCGGAAAGGCCACGTCATAGCAGCGCCAGCCATGCGCCACGAGCCGCTCGACGATCCAGCGATCGGCCGTGGCCACATCGCTGCCGAAAAAGGACCAGAGATGGTTGCCGCCGATCGTCTCGCCCGCATCGACCAGCCGCACGTCGAGCGAGGGATGCCGCGCCTTGAGCGCCAGCGCGATCAGGCCGCCGGCCAGGCCTGCACCAATGATCGCGACATCGCAGGAGATTTTGGCAGCCATCGCCTTACCGCTACCGTAAAGCGGCGCGAAGGCAAAGGGCCGGTGCCATTACAGAAGCACGGCGGTATCCGGCGCGTCGCCGGTCGCGAAGCCGCCGACGATCCGCCAGGTCGCCAGATCGACGATCGCGATGCGGTCGTCGTCCAGCGCGGCATAGAGGATGGACCCTCCCGCCGACAGGTTCAGCCCCGGTGCGGCGGCGGGCAGGGGAAGCCTGGCTTCCTCCTTCAGCGTGGCGGGCGAATGGCGGGTCAGGCTCTTGTCCGCCGGGTTGGACACGATCAGGCGGCCATCGGCCTGGACGATCACCCGCACCGCCTCGCCACGCAGCGTCGTGCGGGCACGGGGGCGCAGCGTAATCGCGTCCAGCGCGTGGAGCACGCCCGCCGGACGGTCGATCACGTACAGGGTGCGCTCGTCGGGGCTGAGCGCCAGACCCTCGGGCGCGGTGCCGATATGCTGTTTGACGGGTGCGAAGCTGGCATCGTCGGGGTCCACCATGATGACCATGCCGCTCATCGTGTCGGCGACATAGGCGCGGGTGCCATCGGCCTTCACCACGAAATAATGGCTGCGCGCGCCGCCGACCGGGATCATGCGGTCGGGGGTTTCGGCGGTGGCGGGCGTATCGAATCGCGCCAGCAGGCTGTCGCTCTCGGACAGCGCATAGAGGCGGCCTCGCGCATCCATCCGCATGCCGTGCCAGCGGCGATGCGGTGCCATGTCGATGGTCCGCACCAGCCGTCGTTCGACGAGATCGATCACCCAGAGTTGATGCCCGCCCTCGCCCGCGAACTGCCAGCCCTGGACGCCATATCCCCCGATATAGGCGAAGCGGCGGGCGGGATCGGCGACCATCTCATGCGGTTGCGCGCCGAGCGGGATGGTGCCGAGCCGCCGCCCTTCGGGCACGCTGTAGAAGGCGACGCGCCCGGCGCCCTTTTCCACGACCGCCAGCGTCGTGGGGCCGGCGGCGGCGGCCTGGGCCCGGCGCCAGGCGAGCGGTACGGCGGCGGCGGCGCCCAGCGCGGCCAGGCCCCACAGCCCCTGGCGACGATCGATCAGCGACATGGCGCCCGGCTCCTGCGAAAATCCATTGCGGATCAGACGTGGGGGAGCGCGGGATGTTCCCATGCCATCGGAGCCAAGCACCGATTGATGCGTCTTTTCCTGACGAAGATGGCTCGGCACCGGTTGCGGTGAAACGGCCCTTTGAATAGGTGAGTCGCATGATCCGCCCACTCAATGAAAGCGTCGCCGTCGCCCCCCAGATCCGCCCCGAGGATGTCGCGGCGATCAAGGCGGCGGGCTATACCGCCATCGTCAACAACCGCCCCGATGGCGAGGAGCCGGGGCAGCCCAATGGCGACTCGATCCGCGCGGCGGCGGAGGATCAGGGGCTGGCCTATACCGCGATCCCCGTGACGCCGGGCGGGTTCAGCCACGAGATGGTCGACCAGATGACCCAGGCGCTGGTCGAGGCCAAGGGGCCGGTGCTCGCCTATTGCCGGTCGGGCACGCGAAGCTGCAACCTGTGGGCGCTGGCGGCAGCCAAGGCGGGGCGCAACCCGACCCTGATCGTGATGCAGGCCGAGGGGGCGGGGTACGACCTGTCCGGTCTTCGGCCGACGCTCGAAGCCCTGTCGGGCGCGGCGGGATGATCCTGCCGATCACCGGCGCCGTGATGGGCTGGGCGCTGGCCGGTCTGGGGGCCGGAACGGTGCTGGGCGGAGTCGGGATCGGCTGGCTGGTCCGCCGCCGCCGCAACCGCCGCCTCGGCGCGCCGGAGGATGTCGCGGCGGCGGCCGAAGCCGCGCTGGAGGGCTTTGCGGTATCCGGCGCGGTGGTCGGTGCCGATGGCCAGGGCGCGCTGGCGGTGGCGCAGGACGGTCGCGTCGCGGCGATCAAGCTCCAGGGCCGCCGCATGGCGGTGCGCGAAATCCCCTGGACCCGCGTGCGCTCGACCGCCGAGGGGATCGTCGCGGAAGTCGATGGCCGCTTCGGCCCGGTGACGCTCGCCGGGGTCGATGTGCTGGATATCCGGCGGCTCCGAGCCTGACCGATCCTCCCCGGCACGGGGAGGGGGACCAGCGAAGCTGGTGGAGGGGGCTCGCCACCAGGGACATCCTATGAGGAAGCCCCCCTCCACCACCGCTTCGCGGCGGTCCCCCTCCCCTTGCAGGGGAGGACTTACCGGTCCCGCAGCGCGCGTTCGCCTTCGTACATATAATCCCGCGTGACCGGCACCGACAGGCGGCCGCGCGTCAGTTGCACCTGATAGTTGCACAGGCCGCCATTGCGGAACGCCGCCCCCGCGCCCGCGAGATAGAAGAGCCACATGCGATAGAAGCGCTCGTCATAGAGCGCGACGATCTTGTCCTTCGCCGCCACGGTCCGGTCGTACCAGATATCCAGCGTCCAGCCATAATGGCAGCGCAGCACCTCCACATCGGTCAGGAACATGCGCAAGCCCTCCTGCGCCCGCACGATCTCCGACAGAGCGGGGTTGTAGCCGCCGGGGAAGATATATTTCGTCGTCCAGTCGTCGGTGACGCCCGGCCCGTTCAGCCGCCCGATGGTGTGGAGCAGCATCACGCCGTCCTCGGTCAGCAGGTCGCGGCACTTGCGGAAGAAGGTCCGGTATTGCGGCGGCCCGACATGCTCGAACATGCCGACCGAGACGATGCGGTCGAACCGCCCCTCCACCCGGCGATAGTCGATCAGCTCGAACTTCACCTTGTCCGACACGCCCAAAGCCTCGGCACGGGCGCGCGCGACCTTCAACTGCTCTTCGGACAGGGTGACGCCCAGCACTTCCGCGCCGCACATCTGGTGCAGGTAGAGCGCCATGCCGCCCCAGCCGCAGCCGATATCGAGCACCCGCATCCCCGGTTCGATCGCCAGCTTGGCGGCGATATGGGCCTTCTTGTCGCGTTGCGCCCGCTCCAGATCGTTGGCGGGATCGGTGAAATAGGCGCAGCTATATTGCTTGTCGGTATCGAGGAAGAGTTCGTACAGCGTGGCGGACAGGTCGTAATGGTGCGCGACGTTCTTCTTCGACCGCCGCTCCATGTTGATCCGGTCGATCCGGTGCTTGATCGCGCCCGCCGCCCGGACGAAGCGCGACGGGTTCAGGTTCGCCCGGCCCGCTTCCCATTTGTCATTGGCGGTCAGCAGTTCGACCAGGTCGCGGACATCGCCCTTCTCGACCACCAGGCGGCCGTCCATGAAGGATTCGCCCGCCGCCAGCGCCGGGTTGCGGACGATCTGCCCCGCGACCCTCGAATCGGTGAAGCGGATCGCGACATCGGGATAGCCGGGTTCGGGCGTCCCGAACTCGCGGACCTTGCCGTCATGATGGGTGAGGGTCAGGCGGCCCTTGCGGACCGCGCGCGACAGAAAGAGATCGATCAGCGCCATATGGCACCGACTAGTGTCTTAAATCCCGGCATACCAGTCATAATCGACGTGATCTTCCCAGTATCCGCCCTTGCCTAAACCTATGTTGGCCAAACTTTCGACCGCGTCGATCCGCATCAGATATTTCGCGTGCTTGTAGCCCAGTTGCCGCTCGACCCGCAGGCGGAGCGGCGCGCCGTGGCCGACATCCAGCATCCGCCCGTTCATGCCCCAGGCAAGGATCGTCTGGGGGTGGAAGGCGTCGATCAGGTCGAGCGATTCATAATAGGGCTGGCCACCGTACAAATCGGCGCAGGTGAAGACCACATAGCGGGCCCGGTCGCGGATATGCGCGGCCTTCAGGACATTGCCCAGCATCGGGCCCATCCACTCGCCGATCGCGCTCCACCCCTCGACACAGTCGTGGCGGGTGATCTGGCGACGCGCGGGAAACGCGCCGATCTGCCTGAGCGAGAGGGACAGGGGATTGCCGACCAGCCCCCCGATCTTCAGTCGCCAATCCTCGAACCGGTTGGCGAGCAGAGCGGCATATGCGGGCGTACCCGGATCGCGCGTGCCGTTGGTGCGGAAATAGGGCGACATCTGGTCGCGGCGATATTCGGGGGCCAGCGCGCCGCGATTGGTCAGCGCGCGTTGCAGCCCCTTCTGCATATCCTCGCCCGCGAACAGGATCTTGCGCGCGGTCGGTTGTTCGACGATCCGATCGCACCCCGCGAGGAGCAGCCCGGCCCCGCCGGTCAGGATGGCGCGGCGGCCGATCATTCGGGAATCCTCCAGCGGCCGGTGATCATCGACCGCATTTCGTTGCCCGCGCCCGCCAGGATGACCAGCACGAGATGGACGATGGTGAACAAGGCCAGCGCGCTGGCGGTGATGAAATGGATCGACCGCGCCGATTGCCGCCCGCCCAATATCTCCAGCACCCAGGGCCAGGCGGCGTTCATGCCCGGCGACAGCGCGATCCCCGTCAGGATCGCCAGAGGCAGCGCGACGAACAGGACCAGCACATAACTCAGCTTCTGGAACAGGTTGTAGCGGCGCGGATCATGCTCGTCATGGAAGCGGAAGGCCAGATGCCGCCGGAAATCCCCCCACAGCATGGCGGGGCGAAGCTCACGCCCGCGAATCCGCAGGTCGCGCTGGAAATGCCGGGTCAGCAGGCCGCCGATCATATAGGCGAGCAGTCCGAACCCCAGCACCAGCGCGAAGAACAGATGCCAGCGGCGTGAAATGGCGAGATTGTAGCGGGCCGGGATCGTGATCCATGCGGGGAAATGGGGAAGGGTCGCCCAGGCCGGATCGAAATTGGCCCCATAGCGTCCCCAATAGAGCCGGGGATGCGCGTTCGAGATGCCCAGGCCCGAGCCGAGCAGGATCAGCACCGCCACCGCATTGACCCAGTGCCAGACCCGCGTCACCACGCCGTGACGGCGAATGACCATCGGCGATCGGGGCCTTTGAGGCTCTTGCGGCGTTGGCGCTTCCATCCACACTCCCTTTCGGTGATCCCCAGGCATGACCCAGAACTGGCATTTCTACGAACCCGTCAACGGCCATGGGCTGGCGCACGATCCCCTGAACGCGATCGTCGCGCCCCGGCCCATCGGCTGGATCGGCAGCCGGTCGAGCGCGGGCGTCAACAATCTGGCACCTTACAGCTTTTTCAACGTCTTCAACTACCGCCCGCCGCTGATCGGCTTTTCGTCGCAAGGGTGGAAGGACTCGGTCGCCAATATCGCGGAGACCAAGGTCTTCACCTGGAACCTCGCGACCATGGCCCTGGCCGAATCGATGAACGCCAGTGCCGCCGCCGTGGGGGCGGAGATCGACGAATTCGCCCTCGCGGGGGTGACGGCGGAGGACGGTCGCCTGGTCGCCGCGCCGCGCGTCGCCGACAGCCCGGTGTCGTTCGAATGCCGCCTGACCCAGTTGATCCGGCTGGAGACCAAGGAAGGCCGCGAACTCGACCAGTTGCTGGTCATCGGCGAGGCGGTCGGCATCCACATCGCCGCCGAGATGATCACGGACGGTATCTACCAGACCGCCCGCGCCCGCCCCATCCTGCGCGGTGGCGGACCGGTGGATTATTTCGAAGTGACCGAGGCGGCGCGATTCGAGATGCGGCGGCCGGATTGAGACGCCCTTCGGCGGCGGTCGTTCGGCTGCGTCACGCATAGCCCCGGTAGAAGAACACCGCCGTCGTCACCGTGGTCAGCAGCAGCGTCCAGCCCCGGATCAATCCGGCGGGCAGCTTGCGCCCGACCAGCGCGCCGCTCCATCCGCCGACTATGCCGCCCGCCAGCATCGGCAGGCACTGCGCCCAGGCGACCATGCCCGTGGCGATGAAGACCAGGGTCGCCGCGGCATTGGCGGTGGCCAGCATCAGCGTGCGCGGGGCGGCAAGCTGCGCCGGATCGCGGCCCGAGAGCAAGCCCCAGGCGGCGGTCAGCATCATGCCGATGCCGCCGCCGAAATAGCCGCCATAGACGCCCAGCACCCCCTGCGCCGCCATCAGTGCGCGGGGCCCCGGCCGGGCGATGCGGGCCAGCCAGTCCGAGGCATGGCGTCCGCCCGCGATCGCCAGCGTCGCGGTCAAGAGGAGCCAGGGCACGATCAGGTCGAAGGCGCGCGGCGATGTGAAGAAGAGGAGGGCGCTGCCCAGGAACGCGCCGATCATCGTGATAGCGACCATCCGCCGCATCGTCACGCCCATCACCGGCTCCAGCCCATGACGATAGGCCCAGGCGCTCGCCATCGCGGCGGGCTGGAGCGCGACGTTCGAGGTGGCGTTGGCGACGGTGGAGGGCAGGCCCAGCGCGATCAGCGTCGGCATGGTCGAGAAGCTGCCCCCGCCCGCCAGCGCGTTCATCGCGCCGCCGAGAAAACCCCCGGCGGCAGCGAGGGCGAGGAAGGTCCAGTCGATCATTGCGGGCGGTAACGCATGGTTACGCGTTTCCGTGCCCCAGGCGGGGGCGGGGGGCAAGTGGGTAGGGGTGCCCCTCCACCACCCGGCTTCGCCGGGCGGTCCCCCTCCCCAAGCCGACCTTGGGGAGGAATGACGGTCTTCTTTAAATCCTCCCCAGGCTCGGCTTGGGGAGGGGGACCATCGCGTCAGCGATGGTGGAGGGGCCTCACCCCAAAGCCGCGAACTTCTCCTCCGCCTCGCGGTCCAGTTGCGCGCGGCTCTTCTTCTCGGCGGCGGTCTTCAACTGGCCGCAGGCGGCGTCGATATCCCGACCGCGCGGAGTGCGGACGGGCGCGGAGATGCCGCCCTCGAACACGATGTCGGAGAAGCGACGAATCCGCTCCGGGGTCGAGCATTCGTAATCGGCGCCGGGCCAGGGGTTGAACGGGATCAGGTTCACCTTGGCGGGCAGGTCGTAATGCCGCAGCAGGCGAACGAGTTCGTGCGCATCGGCGTCCGAGTCGTTCTTGTCCTTCAGCATCACATATTCGAAGGTGATGCGCCGGGCGTTGTTCGCGCCCGGATAATCGGCGCAGGCCTGCAACAACTCCTCGATGCCGTATTTCTTGTTGAGCGGGACCAGTTCGTCGCGCACGTCCTTGGTCACGGCGTGGAGCGACACCGCCAGGTTCACGCCGATCTCCGCGCCCGCGCGCGCCATCATCGGGACGACGCCGCTGGTCGACAGGGTGATGCGACGCTTGGACAGTGCCAGGCCGTCGCCGTCCATCACCAGCTTCAGCGCATCGCGCACCGCGTCGAAATTATAGAGCGGCTCGCCCATGCCCATCATGACGATATTGGTCAGCATCCGCCCCTCGGGCTGGCTGGGCCATTCGCCGAGCGAATCGCGCGCCAGCATGACCTGGCCGACGATCTCGCCCGCGGTCAGGTTGCGGACCAGCCGCATCGTGCCGGTGTGGCAGAAGCGGCAGTTCAGCGTGCAGCCGACCTGGCTCGACACGCACAGCGTCCCCCGATCGGCGTCGGGGATGAACACCATCTCGTAATCCTGCCCGTCGGGCGAGCGGAGCAGCCATTTGCGCGTGCCGTCGCTCGACACCTGCGCCTCGACCACCTCGGGACGGCCGATGACGAAGCGTTCCTCCAGCCAGGGATGCTGCGCCTTGGCGATGTCGGTCATGTCGGCGAAGCGGGTCGCGCCGCGATTATAGAGCCAGTGCCAGATCTGCTTGGAACGCAGCTTGGCCTGCTTCAACTCCATGCCCGCCGACAATAGCGCCTCGCGCAACTGCTCCTTGGTCAGGCCGATCAGGTCCACCCGGCCATCGGGGCGCGGTTGCACGCCACGCGGCACGGGCACGGGATCGATGTGCCCGGGGATGGGCATGGGGGCGGCCGAAACTGTCTGCATCGCGTGCCCATAGCGCAAAATCGCGACGATTTCTATCCTCCCCGTGCCGGGGAGGAATGGGCGTCAGCCCGCCACGCACGCCAGGGTCGCCGCATCGATCGCCGCCGCCGCGCCCGCCAGCGCATAGGTGTCGGCAAAGGGGCGGTGGCGGGGATCGACCGCCGATACGCTCATGCTCCGGCCCGAACGCATCGCCGTGACCAGCGCATGGTCGGTCGCGGCATCGGGCGGCCAGACATCCCGTTCCCCGCCCACCAGCGGAAAGCGGCGTTCGCCGATCGCAAGGGTGACCGACGCGGCCCGGTCGCGCGGCGCACTGAGATGCAGGTGAAAGGATTCGCGCAGGCGGCGGGCGGGCCAGGTGCCGACGCTGGCGAAACCGTCCGTCCGTCCGTTCGCCAGCACCGGCTTGGCGATGGCATAGCAGCGGTCGGGATCGCGAAACGCGCCCCAGCCCTTGTAGATTCCGATCGTCTCGCGCGCGATCACGGGCGTGGCCATCAAAGCCAGGACCAGCGCCAGCCGCCTCATGCCGAGGCCCGGTGGATCAGCGTCTCGCGGCCCGCCTCGATCATCACGATCGACCCTTGCGGCAAGCGCTCGGCCACCGGCACGCCGCACAGCGGATCGTCCGCCAAGCCCAGCATCAACCCGCGCAGCACCCGGCTGGACAGGCCATGCATCAGGATCAGCCGGTCGCCGTCATGGTCATGCGTATCCGCCATCCACCCGCGCAACCGGGCCGCCATCGCGGCATAGCTTTCACCATCGGGTGCGCCGACCGCCATGCCGTGCGGATGGACGATGGGCCCATGGATGGCGGCGAGGTCGGCGAAGACCTGTCCGCCCCAACTGCCGAATCCGAGTTCGATCAGCCGCGAATCATGGGTCGTCCTATGCCAGTCGAGCCCCAGATGCTCGGCGATCACCGCCAGCGTCTGGAGCGCGCGGCCGGTGGGTGAGGACCATAACGTCAATGCGGGCGATTCGCCGAGATGGTGCCGCAGCACTTCGCCCAATACCTCCGCCTGGGCGAAGCCGCGCCGGGTCAGCGGGGTGTGGAGATCGGTGCGGTCCCCCTGGATCCTGCCGATCCGGTTGAACACCGTCTCGCCATGCCGGGCGATGAAGTCGCGGCCTCGGCGCACATGGTCCGGCTGCGGGGGCGGGGGTGCGTGCATCGGCATGGCCCTATCCCTGTCGCGGCTGTTGCGCGGATGCAACGCTTTTTCCTGTTTAGCTGAGGTTCATGCAACGGCCGCGCTTTCCCGCCATTGAGCCTGCGACCGCCATCGTAACGGCGGCCTGTACAGTAACGGAGTAAGTTATGCGTAAGCTCATGCTCGCCGCCCTGGCGACCTCGGCCGCTCTCGCCGCCGCGGTGCCCGCCGCCGCCCAGACGACCACGGGCCAGCCCTTTACGGGTTTCCGCGTCGAAGGCCTGATCGGCTATGACAGCCTCAACGATCGCCAGGGCCAGGACAAGAGCTCGAGCGACGGTGTGCTCTATGGTGCGGGCATCGGGTACGACATCGCCGCCGGACCCGTCATCCTGGGCGCGGAAGGCGAGATCACCGGTTCCAGTTCCGACACGCGCAGCAACGGCATTCGCGTCCCCGGTGACGAATTTCGCCTGGGCGCGGGCCGCGATCTCTATGCCGGTGCGCGGGTCGGCTATGTCATCTCGCCGGTCGCCATGGGCTATCTGAAGGCGGGCTACACCAACGCCAAGTTCGATGCGCGCTACACCACGGCGGGCGTCACCACGTCCAACGACCAGGAAGTCGGCGGCTATCGCCTGGGTGCCGGTCTGGAATATGCGATCAGCCCCAACACCTTCGTAAAGGGCGAATATCGCTATTCGCACTATGACGAAATGGACGGCGTCGGCATCAACCCGAACCGGCACCAGCTACTCGCCGGACTGGGCCTGCGCTTCTGAGCCGGAATTCTTTTCCACATTAACGGTGGTTTTACTACCAGTGATGGAGGGGTCGAAGCCTTGCTTCGGCCCCTTCTTGGCGGGTAGGAACCAAGGCCATTTATCACTATCGGACTCCGGCCATGCGGTCGTTCCGGCGGGGGATCAGGAAATGAAGGCGACGATCGAACGCGCAACGCTGCTCAAGGGGTTGAGCCATGTCCAGTCGGTGGTGGAGCGGCGGAACACGATTCCGATCCTCTCCAACGTGCTGCTGGAGGCAACGGCCGAGGGCCAGTTGCGGATGATGGCGACCGATCTGGACCTGCAAATCAACGACAGCGTTGCCGCCGCGGTCGACCAGCCGGGCTCGACCACCGTGTCGGCGCACACGCTGTTCGATATCGCGCGCAAGCTGCCCGAGGGGGCGCAGGTCCAGTTGACCGCCGCCGAGGGGCGCATGACCATCGTGGCGGGCCGCGCGCGCTTCTCGCTCGGCACCCTGCCGCGCGACGATTTCCCGGTGATCGCGGAAGGGGAACTGCCCACCCAGTTCGAACTGCCGGTCGAACTGCTGAAGCAGATCATCGACAAGACGCGCTTCGCCATCTCGACCGAAGAGACGCGCTATTACCTCAACGGCATCTTCCTGCACGTGGCCGAGGATAATGGCGCGCCCGTGCTGAAGGCCGCCGCCACCGACGGCCACCGCCTGGCGCGCGTCACCATCGAGCGCCCGAACGGTGCCGAGGAGATGCCCGACGTGATCGTGCCGCGTAAGTGCGTCGCGGAACTGCGCAAGCTGCTCGATGAGGTGGACGGCTCGGTCGGCGTGTCGCTGTCGGGGACCAAGATCCGCTTCGATCTGGGCCAGGCGATCCTGACCTCCAAGCTGATCGACGGCACCTTCCCGGACTATAGCCGCGTCATCCCGACCGCGAACGACAAGATCCTGAAGCTGGACCCCAAGGCGTTCATGCAGGGCGTCGACCGCGTCTCGACCATCGCGACGGAAAAGACCCGCGCGGTGAAGATGGCGCTGGACCGCGACCGGATCACCCTGTCGGTGACCAGCCCCGAAAACGGCACGGCGTCGGAAGAGGTGCCGGGCGAATACACCTCGCTGGGCTTCGAGATCGGGTTCAACAGCCGCTATCTGCTCGACATCCTGGGGCAGATCGACAGCGACCTGGTGGAAGTCCACCTGGCCGACGCCGCCGCGCCGACCCTGATCCGCGAGAATGACAAGGCGCCCGCGCTCTACGTACTGATGCCGATGCGGGTGTAATTCCCATCCTCCCCGGCACGGGGAGGTGGCAGGCCGAAGGCTTGACGGAGGGGGGCTTCCGCATAGGACGTCCCTTGCGGCTACCCCCCCCTCCACCACCGCTTCGCGGCGGTCCCCCTCCCCGTACCGGGGAGGATGTTCTAAGGCGGATGCAATGCTCACCCGCCTTGTCCTCACCGATTTCCGCAATCACGCCGACCTCGCGCTCTTTCCGAGCGCGGGGTTCGTCGTGCTGACCGGCGAGAATGGCGCGGGGAAGACCAATGTTCTGGAGGCGGTGTCGTTGCTCGCCCCGGGCCGGGGCCTGCGCCGCGCGGCGCTTTCGGCGATGGCGCGGCAGGGGGGCAAGGGCGGGTTCGGGGTCGCCGCCACGCTGGATGGCGAGGTCGAGATCGCGACCGGCGCGCTTGCCTCCGCACCGGAGCGGCGGGTGGTGCGGGTGCAAGGCGCGGGCGCGAGCGCCAATGCGCTGGCCGACTGGCTGTCGGTCCTGTGGCTAACCCCCGCGATGGACCGGCTGTTCGTCGAGCCCGCGTCCGAGCGGCGGCGGTTCCTCGATCGGCTGGTGATGGCGCTCGCCCCCGCGCACGGGATGCACGCGACCCGCTATGACGCGGCGATGCGCGAGCGCAACCGGCTGCTCGCCAGCGAAGAGCCGGTCGATCCCGACTGGCTGAGCGCCTTGGAGGCGCGGATGGTCGAGCATGGTGCGGCGATCGATGCCGCGCGTGTGGCGGCGGTGGCGGCGCTCGACCAGCGGCTGGCCGACGCGCCGGAGAGCGTGTTCGCGCGTGCGTCGCTGGCGCTGGAGGGGGAGGCGGTGGAAGCGGGGGGCTTCGCCCATGCGCTGGCGATGGGGCGCAGGCGCGATGCGGCGGCGGGGCGGACGTTGGTGGGGCCGCACCGTGCCGACCTGCGTGTCACCCATGTCGCCAAGGGGCAGGCCGCCGCGCTCTGTTCGACCGGGGAGCAGAAGGCGTTGCTGCTGGGGATCGTGCTGGCCCATGCCGACCTCGTCACCGAACGGCGCAAGGTGCCGCCCGTGCTGTTGCTGGACGAGGTGGCGGCGCATCTCGACCCGTCGCGTCGCGCGGCGCTGTTCGAGCGGCTGGCGGGGCGGGGGCAGGTGTGGATGACCGGGACCGAACCCGCCTTGTTCACCGATGTGCCGGGGGAGGCGACGCGGGTGGCGTTTTGAGTTGGTGATCGGGGGCTCGGTGAGACACCTATCCCTCCCCCATCCCTCCCGCCTGCGGGAGGGGCGTGCTTTGGTGAAGCCGTAGGAATCGATTTCGGCGGCAATCCGAACGTCGTCCGGTAACGCACCCCTCCCACAGGCGGGAGGGGATGGGGG
>NZ_JAXCMJ010000019.1:0-62935 GCF_038084995.1 Sphingomonas sp. 2378 | reverse complement strand
CTCCCGCAGGAAGGACGGCAGCGGAAAGAGCCGCGCCTCATAGCCGAAGGCCGCCCCCACCGACACCGCCGCCCCGCTCTTCGGACTGACATAGGCGAGGTCGTCGCCCCCCCCGCTCACGGTGCAGCGCTCCAGATCCAGCCCGAACCCCAATTGCCCCAGCAACAGCAGTTCGTAGCGCACAAGCGCCCCCGCCCAGCCGCGCGCGGAGGGGGCCGATTCGATCGCGGTCAGCACGGCGTCGAGCGCGTCGTACAGCACGGGATAAGGCTGTTCCTCGGGCAGCGCTGCGGCCGTCAGCGCGCACAGCCACTCGATCCCGGCAGCGGCCAGCGGCTCGCTATGCAACCCCGCCCGGCTATGCCCCGGCTCGACGGTCAGCGCGGCGAGTTGCTCAGGCGTCCGCGCCCGCCACTCACCGATGATCCCGTTCCCCGGTTGCAGCACCGGCCGAAGCGCCCGCGACCGCCCGCCCCGGACATAGCCCGGCTGCACCCCATCCTCGCGGGTCAAAGCCCGCACGATCGCCCCATGCTCGCCATGCGGCCGGACCGACAGGATGATGGCGGGGGCGACCCGGTGCATGGGGCAGGATGTAGAGGGGATTGGGACGGGATGCCATGGATGGCGACGATATGCGCCGGAAGACATGGCCGCCGCCGAACGTTATGAGCGCGGCATGGCCCGGCTGCTCCTGTTCAATAAACCCTTCGGGGTCTTATCGCAATTCACCGACCGCGGATCTCCGACGGTTCGGTCGACCTTGTCGGACTTCATCCATGTGAAGGGCGTCTATCCCGCCGGGCGGCTCGATCGGGACAGTGAGGGCCTGCTGCTGCTCTGCGATGACGGACGGCTACAGGCGCGGATCGCCGATCCCCGCTTCAAAATGCCCAAGACCTATCTCGTGCAGGTGGAAGGCGATCCGCAGGAGCCGGAACTGGAGCGCTTGCGGCGGGGCGTACGGCTCAACGATGGCATGACCCTGCCCGCCGACGTCACGCGTATCGACGCGCCCGACCTGTGGCTGCGCGATCCACCGATCCGCCAGCGCAAATCCATTCCCGACAGCTGGCTGAAGCTCACCATTCGCGAAGGACGCAATCGACAGGTGCGCCGCATGACGGCGGCCGTCGGCTTGCCGACCCTGAGGCTGGTCCGCTGGTCGATCGGCGACTGGTCCGTCGCCGGGATCGTGCCGGGCCAGTTCCAGGAGATTTCCAGCCCGGGCAAGGCTCCCGGCGCCAGATAGCGGCTTCGTCGCCCCATAACGCCTTCAAAGACATATCGGCAGGGTTCCGCACATCCATGAATTATCGCCATTCCTTCCATGCCGGCAACAGCGCCGATGTCGTGAAACACAGCCTGTTGATCGCGCTGGTCCGGGCCTTGCAGCAAAAACCGGGCGCGCTGACGCTGATCGACACCCATGCCGGTTGCGGGCTCTACGACCTGGGCGGTGAGCAGGCGCAACGCACCGGCGAAGCCGCACAGGGCGTGGTCCGGGCCTTTGCCGACTCGAACTCCTTGCTGGACGACTATCGCGCCGCCGTCCGGGCGGTGAATGTCGAGGCGGAGCCCCGCGTCTACCCCGGCTCGCCAAGGTTCCTGGTGCAGCTTCTGCGGGAGCAGGATCTGCTGATCGTCAACGAAAAACATCCCGAGGACGCCCGTGCCCTGCGCGGCGCGATGCGCGGTACCCCTGCCGCCGTACATGAGCGCGATGCCTATGAACTTTGGCTGGCCATGCTTCCGACCCGTACGCCGCGCGGCGTGGTGGTGGTCGATCCGCCCTATGAGCAGACCGACGAACGCGAACGCATCACGGCCACTCTCGCCGCGGCGCATCGCAAATGGGCACATGGCGTGACGGTCATCTGGTATCCGCTGAAAGACCGCGCCACGCATCAGCGGTGGAAATATGAGCTGCGCAAGCTCGGTATCCCGAAATTCCTGGTCGTCGAGCATTGGTTATATGACGCCGATCAGCCCGGCATTTATAACGGCGCGGGCCTTTTCATCGTCAATCCGCCCTATGCCTTCATGCAAGGATTGCCGCCTTTGCTGGAAGCCCTCCGCGCCGCACTGGCGCCGGAGGGGCATAGCGGCGAGATCACTGCGGATTGGTTGAACGACTGAAGAGGAGCCGAGGCACGCCCCCTCACCGGCTATGATAGAAGTCGTACACCTGCTGTGCGACGGCCTGGCTAACCCCCGGTGCCTTCCGCAAATCCTCCAGACTGGCGTTGCGCACCGCCCGCCCCGTGCCGAAATGCATCAGCAGCGCCTTCTTCCGCGCCGGGCCGATGCCCGGCACTTCGTCCAGCGGGCTGGCACCCATCGCCTTGGCGCGCTTGTCGCGGTGCGCGCCGATGACGAAGCGGTGGACCTCGTCGCGTAGCCGCTGGAGGTAGAACAACAGCGGCGCGTTGACCGGCAGCATTCGTTCGCTGCCGTCCATCATGTGAAAGACCTCACGCCCCTCGCGGCCATGATGCGGGCCCTTGGCGACACCGACCAGGCAGACATCCTCGATGCCCAGATCCTCCAGCACCGCCTTGGCCGCGTTCAATTGCCCGCGCCCGCCGTCGATCAGCACCAGGTCGGGCCAGGTCGCGTCGTCGCGGTCGGGGTTCTCCTCCAGCTGGCGGGCGAAGCGGCGGCGGAAGACTTCGCGCATCATGCCGAAATCGTCGTTGGTCGCGGCCTCGTTCCCCTTGATGTTGAACTTGCGATACTGGCCCTTCTGGAACCCCTCCGGCCCCGCCACGACCATCGCGCCCAGCGCGTTGGTGCCCTGGATATGGCTGTTGTCGTAGACCTCGATCCGCTGCGGCGGTTCGGACAGGTCGAAGAAATCGGCCACCTCGCGCAGTAGCCTGGCCTGGGTCGTCGACTCGGCCAGCCGCCGGTCGAGCGCCTCGACGGCGTTGCGCTTCGCCTGGTCGAGCAGGCGGCGGCGGTCGCCGCGCTGGGGCACGTTGAGTTGCACCTTATACCCGGCGCGCTCGCCCAAGGCCTCGGTCAACAGCGCGCCCTCGGGCAGTTCGCGGTCGAGCAGGATCGTCTTGGCGGGCGGCACTTCCTCGTAAAATTGGCTGAGGAAGCTGGTCAGCACCTCTTCCTCGGGTACGTCGGTGGTGTGGGCGGGGAAGAAGCTGCGATGCCCCCAATTCTGGCCGCCGCGGATGAAGAAGGCCTGGATGCCCATCACCCCTTCGCGGCACGCCAACGCGAAGATATCAGCGTCGCCCACGCCCTCCGCATTGATCGCCTGCGTCCCCTGGATGAAGGTCAGCGCCTTCAGCCGGTCGCGCAGGATCGCGGCGAGTTCGAAGTCCATCGCCTCCGCCGCATTCTGCATCTGCTTGCCGAGCTTGGCCTGGACCTGGGTCGATTTGCCGCCGAGGAAGTTCTTCGCATCGGCGACCAGTTCGGCATAGGCGGCTTCGTCGATCCGGCCGACACAGGGCGCGGAGCAGCGCTTGATCTGGTAGAGCAGGCACGGCCGGTCGCGCCCCTTGAAGAAACTGTCGGTGCAGGAGCGGAGCAGGAACAGCTTTTGCAGCGCGTTCAGTGTGTTGTTGACGCTGCCCGCGCTGGCGAAGGGGCCGTAATAATTGCCGACCGCCCGGCGTGCGCCGCGATGTTTCTGGATGCGCGGGAAATCATGGTCGTTGCGCAGCAGGATGAAGGGGAAGCTCTTGTCGTCGCGCAACAGTACGTTGAAGGCGGGGCGATAGCGCTTGATAAGTTGCGCCTCGAGCAGCAGCGCCTCCGCCTCGTTATTCGTCGTGACGATGGTCATCGACCGGGTCTGCGACACCATGCGTTGCAGGCGCTTGGGGAGCCGGTCGACCTGGGTGTAATTGGCGACGCGGTTCTTCAGCGCGCGCGCCTTGCCGACATAGAGCACGTCGCCGCGCGCATCCTGCATCCGGTAGACGCCCGGCCGCAACGGCAGCGTTGCCAGCACGTTGCGGATCGCGGCCACCCCCGCCTTTAGATCCGGCGCGTCGGCACCGCGTAAGGTGAAGGTGGATTTTTCTTCGTTGAAGCGGTCGACGGGAGGCTCGGACATTGGCCCCGATTTAGGGGCGCGGCGGTCGGACCGCCAGTCCGGCGCGTATGATTGGTTCGCGCGAAGACGCGAGGACGCGAAGCTTTTTTGTTCGCGCGGAGGCGCGGAGCAGAATTCTCAACGGTCATCTCCGCGAAGGCTGGGATCTTGTCGTGAAAGGCCCCAGCCTGCGCTGGGGCGACGGAAGGAAAATGGCGGAAGCTCCTCCGCCCTCTCTGTGCGCCTCTGCGCGAACAACTTTCTTCGCGTCTTCGCGGCTTCGCGCGAACAAAAAGACGGGGCGGCTCAGCCTTGCGCGAAAAGCTTTGTCCCCATCACGCCGATCACGGTCAGCACCATGAAGCCCGCCTGGATCGGCGCGATCTTGTCGCCGAACACGATCGCCCCGCCGATCACCACGCCGATCGCGCCCAGCCCGGTCCACACCGCATAGGCCGTGCCCGCCGGAAGCCCGCGCATGGCGAGCGCCAGCAGGCCCATATTCACGAAGCTGAGGATGATCGGCACGCTCGACGCCTGCCAGGTGGCCAGCGTCGCCGCCCATTTCAGGCTGAGCGCCCAGCAAATCTCGGTGATCACGGCAATGCCCAGAATGACCCATGCCATCGGAGAGTCTCCTTTGTCACGGGCTCGGGAATGGGCATCGTCGCCGGAAACCCGGAAGAGGCGGCGATGCGGGCCTGCCTTGGACGGGCAGGCCACAAGGTTGGGGTTTTGCCCCTCCACCACCGGGCTTCGCCCGGCGGTCCCCCTCCCCAAGCGAGCTTGGGGAGGAATAGGATAGCCCAACCTCCGTTCAGGCTGAGCGAAGTCGAGGCCCACGCCTTGTCCTATCCACGCGTGGGGAGAGGGATTCCTCTGGGCTTCGACTTCGCTCAGCCTGAACGGAAGTCAGGGACCGGCGCCAGAAACGACCGAACCGCGCCTCGGGTCAACCCGAAGCGCGGTCCAGTTCCCGGCCCTGGAGCCGATCAGTTCGGGCGACCGAGCCCCGAAATCGTCCGGTCGATCATCGCCCGATCCGCATCCGCCGAGTAATTCTCGGCGATCAGCAGACCGGCGGCCTTGGCGGCGGCCTCAGCGGCGCGAGCGCGAACCTCGGCCAGCGCGGTGCGCTCGGCGGCGGCGATCTTGTCCTCGGCCATCTTGGCGCGACGCTCCATCAGCGCCTCGGCATCGGCCTTGGCCTTGCTGAGCAACTGCCCCGCCTCGTGCTGCGCCTGGACACGCATCGCCTCGGCATCGGCGTGCGCGGCCTTCGCCTTGGCCTCATATTCGGCCTTCAGCGTCTCGGCTTCCTGACGCAGCTTGGTCGCTTCGTCGAGCTGGGCGCGGATACCGGCGATCTTCTGGTCGAGCGAACGACCGATCATCGCCGGAACCTTCTTCACCAGCATCCCGATCAGCACGACCAGAGCGGCCAGCGCCACCCAGCCGGTCGAATCGAAACCCAGCGCGGTCGGGCTGGCGGCGTGATGCTCGGCTTCGGCGGGCGCGACCGTGTTGCCGGTCAGGCCCCCAGCCAGGCCGTCGCCCTCGCGGATCGGCTTTTGCGTCATGCCCTCGGCCGATGCGGCATCGGCGAGGTTCTGCGCCACCAGCGCATCGCCATTGGTCAGTACGCCGTTTGCGGAATGATTAGCCATGCGCGCTCACCTTTCGCACCGCGTCGGCCGCCGCATCCTCGCCCACCTGGACGCCGGACAGCTTGGCGACGAGATCGCGCGCGGCGTCTGCCGCCACGGACTGAAGATTGGCCATCGCCTCGGCCTTGGCATTGGCGATCGCCAGGTCGTGATGACCCAGACGCTCGGCCAGGTCGGCATCGGCCGCCTTCACCTGCGCCTCGAAAGCGTGGGTGGCGCGTGCCTTGGCGGCGTTGGTTTCGGCCATCGCGGCCACGCGCGCGGCGTCCATCTCGGCCCGCCATGCCGCCTCGACCCGGTCGGCCTCGGCACGCGCGGCCTCCGCCGCCGCCAGATCGCCGGCGATACGGGCTTCGCGAGCGTCGACGGTCGCCTGAATCTTGGGCACCATCCCACGACCGACCACGAAATAGAGTAGGCCGAAGGTGATCAGGAGCCAGAAGATCTGCGACGCATAGGTCGCACTGATCTGTGCTATCTGGGGCATGGAGTCCTCGTTGCCATATCAACCGGGCGATCGCCGACCGCCCGGTCGATCAGAATTATTGGGCGACGAACACCAGGATGATCATCGTCACGAAGGCGAGCAGGCCCAGAAGCTCGGCACCGGCGAAACCGATGAAGAGGCGGCCCTGCTGGCTGTCCGCCGCACCCGGATTGCGCAGCGCGCCTTCGAGGAACTTGGCGAACACGTTGCCCACGCCGAGCGAGGCGATGCCCATGCCGATCGCGGCCAGGCCAGCGCCGATCATCCGTGCAGCTTCTGCGTCCATTTCAATCACTCCAGTTCAAAAAGGGTCGTTTGGGTATTCAAGTCGGCGGCGCGTCCGCCCGCCCGGTCCGGCCGTGCCGGATCAGTGCAGGTTGACCGCGTCGTTCAGATAGACCGAGGTCAGCAGCGCGAAGACATAGGCCTGGATCGCGGCGACCAGCAGTTCGAGAAGGGTGATGCCGATCATCAGCAGGAAGCTCGGCAGCGTGACGAGCGCGGCATAGCCGGGGCCCATATTGATGCCGTTGATGACGAAGGCGGCGAGAACCTTCAGCAGGATGTGCCCCGCGGTCATCGCGACGAACAGTCGCAGACCCAGCGAGAAGGGGCGCACCAGGAAGCTCATCAGCTCGACCACGAAGATCAGCGGGATCATGAGCGGCGGCGTGCCGTGCGGTACGAACAGCGCGAAGAAGTGGAAGCCGTGGCGACCGAAGCCGACGATCAGCACGATCGCGAACGAGATCAGCGCGAGCACGCCCGTGACGGTCACATGGCTGGTCACGGTGAAGGGATGGACACCCGGCACCACGCCGAAGGGCAGCAGGCCCAGGACGTTCGCAAACAGGATGAACATGAACAGCGAGAAGACGTAAGGCAGGAAACGCTTGCCCTCCGGCCCGATATTCGACGTCAGCATCGAATTGACGAAACCGGTGAAGCCCTCGACGGCCGCCTGCCAGCGACCGGGGACCAGATCGCGCTTCATGCCGCCGATCATGAACACCCACAAAGCGACCAGGGTCGCCACCATCCACAAAGCGGAATTGGTGAAGGAAAGGTCGTAGCCGCCGACCACCCAGTGCTGACCGAGCACCGGCTCGATCAGGAACTGGTGCATCGGATCAATCTTGCCGCCCGATTCTGCCGCCACGCTGCTTCGTTCCCACATATGACGAACGCCCGGTTACTCCGGGCGCTCACCAGAAATCCGAATGATCTGCCTGAACGCCACGCCGATCCCCAGGAACAGCATCACGATCAGGGCCCAGGGCGCGGTGCCGAACCAGCGGTCGAAGAGCCAGCCGATCAACGCACTGCCGACAAGACTTCCGATCAGCGCGGAGATGACGCGGTTGCCCTGGGAATAACCCCTGTCGGCGTCCACCTTCACCCCCTGCCGCGATGTTTCGTCCGCTCTCGCCTTGGCCAATCGCTGATCCAGCGCGGCCAGACGCGGATCGTCCGCATCGCCAAAGTCCTGTCCGGGCTCTTTCTCCGCCACGCAGCCACCCTCACCTGTTTTCGTCACCGAAGGGGAGAATGCGCGCGAACGGCGAGCGACCCCGCCAAGGCGAGGCCCGTTTAGAAAGCGTGTCTCCCCAAGTCAACCGCTTGGGGGTGAGGTTGTGACAGATGTGTTAAGGATTGTGTCCGGGGAGCGACGAGGGGGGCCATCCTACCTTTCCCTCTTCTTCTCCCCTCCCGCAGGCGGGAGGGGTCGGGGGAGGGCTGGCGCTGTCGGCGAGCGATGCCGCTTTTTGGTCGCACGGAATCCGGCCCGCTCCTCACACCGCTGGCCCGAACGCTACCCGAGTCCCCTCCCCCAGACCCTCCCGCCTGCGGGAGGGGAGGAAGAAGCGCTTTATACGCAGGCCGGGGCGCGTTCCGGTGGCGCGCTCGTGCGCGTTTTCCACACCCCTTCGGGCGTCTTGTATTTCTCGCCGCTCGCCGTCTGCGCGATCAGGTTGCAGCCGCTGGTGAAGGCCATCTGCTCCACCGTCGCGCCGCTCGCCTGTGCCTTCTGGGTATAGGCGGCCTTGCGCTGGATATTGATGCTGTTGACCAGCGTGCGCAGCTCGGGAGTCGCGGCGCCGACGATGCCCAGATAACCGTCGGGCTGCTCGCCGACCTGCCCCGCCGCGCGCGCCGCCGCATAGGCCGGATCGCGCTGGGCCATCGCCATGCCCGACACACCCAACAGCGCAACCGCCCCGAGCGCCAGGATCACCGTCTTCGTCTTCATGATCAGAATATCCCCGGATTCTGCTGGATCAGCGATTTGGCCTCGCCATCCAGGCGATATACCACTTCCTGCGTCACATTGATGTTCAGATTGATCTCGATCGGCTTGTCGGGCGCGGAGATGTTCACGCATCCCCCGCTCATCGCCAAAAGCGCGACCGGCATCCATCGTGCTCCACCCAAGATCGGCATCCTGTCCAGCATTTTCAATCCTGTTACGCTCATGGCACGGTCTCGCTTGCGGAAGGCTGAATAGGCGGATTGGCGGGCGGCGCGGCGCGCTTGTTCTGCTCCTCGAGCAGCGCGGGCAGGTTGCGCTGGATCAGCCGGCGCGGGTCGTAGAAGGACTGGGCCGAATCGAGCAGCCCGCGGAAAGGCGCCTTGATCCGCACGTTGAAGACGAAGGGCAGCCGCTGGAGCCGCCGGATCAGGAAATTGGTCTTCGCCCCCTTGCCCTGGCTTATCCCGGCGAAGCGGACATCGGTCACCATCTCGCCCGCCAGCGGGCCGTTCATGTCGATGCGCAAGCTGCGATAATTGAGCGAACGTAGCGCTCCGAAGGCCAGATTGCCCCACAGGCCGAGGTCCTTCTGGCTGATCTCCCCCAGATAGGCGATGCTGCCGCCGCCGGGCCGGACCACCAGCCGCCCGCCCTCGATCCGCCCGCCGCGCTCGTCGAAGATCATCGGCAAAGTGCCGTCGAAGACGCCGGTGGCGTTCAGATTCTGGAAGTCGAACTGGAGCAGGAACTGGTCGGCGGCGGCCCCCTCGACATGGAAGGTCATGCGCCGTTCGACCGGCTGCGAGAAGTCGAGCAGCGTCGGGTCGAGGGTCAGCGTACCGCCCGCAAAGGGCCAGCGCCCGCTCTCCACCCTCACCCTTGCGCCCGACAGCGTCTGATAGCGGACGACGCCGTTCGTCACCTGGATACCGGGATTGATCGTCTTGACCGTCGCGACCTGGCCGGGGGCGCTTTCCAGCGCGAGCAGGTCGGTAAAGCGGATCGTGCCCGCGATCCCGCTGACCGGGCCCAGCGCGGCGGCGAGGTCGATCCCGTCGGTCCCGAACTGTCCGGTCGAGCGGACGCCGTTGCCGTCCCAGTCGATCCGGCCCTGGCCTGTGATCTTGCCCCGGACATCCTCGATCACGCCCTTGGTCACCGGGGTCAGCAGCTCCGGCTGGAATTCCTTGGTGAAGGTTATGCCCGGCACCGCCAGATCGGCCATACCCTCCGACCGGTCGAGCGCGTGGCGGATCGTGATATCGGCGACCTTCACCGCTTTGGTCGGCTCGAACAACTGTCCGGTCGCGTCGATCCGGTTGCCCGCCAGGGTCAGCGCGACGCCGCGCGCCGCCATGGGCAGGAAGCGGGGCGATTCGGCGCGGGCGTCGCGCACCTGCAAATCGCCGTTCAGCGACAGCGTGCCGCCCGCGAGCCGCCAATCGCCCGCCGCCTGTTGGAGCAGCAGCGGAATCTGCCCGATCTGCCCCGCGCCGCCGTCGAACCAGCCCGCAATCCCCTCCGGCGTGATCCGCCCGGTCAGGTTCGCCGCGTCGATCCGCGTCGGCGATTCGGGGCGGCCGATACGGCTTTCCACACCGGTCAGCGCGAAGGAACGGTCGGCCAGCGCGAAGCGGGTGGTCGCCGCCGCGACGGTCAGCGGGCTGCTGCCGATCCGACCCACCACCCGCGTCGGGCCGAGCCGGGCCCCGCCGCCCAGACGGGTGCCGTCGAGCCGTACCAGCGCGCCATCGAGCGGACAAAGCCGTGTCGTCACCCGGTCCAGCCGCACGCCCGACAGGGCCAGCCGGTCGATGGCCAGCGGCTGGCAATCGGGATTGATCCGAATATTCCGCCCGCCGTCCCAGCGCGCCGCGATCGGCAGGACCAGCCCGTCGATCCGTCCGCCGCTGATCGGCCCGGACAGCGCCATCCGCGTGGTGACCGCCGTCTCGCCATGGGCGGCGGCACGGAACTGCATCCGGTCGAAGGCCAGCGCCGCGCCGTCCGCCTCGTAACGGGCCAATGCCGCCGTGCCGAGAATCGGCGCGCCCGGTGCCGCCTGGCGCAGCGTCGCGCGGATCGCGGGAAGTCCCCCGCCCCCGGTCGCCAGCGTCGTATCGACCCGCAGTCCGGTCGCGTCATAGACAAGGCCCGTCTCGCCGCGAAAGGCGATACGCCCGCCACTGTCAGAGGCCAGCGCGAGGCTGGGTATGCGCACCGACAGGCCCGCCGCGCGCGGCCCGCTTTGCCGGTCGAGCGCCAGCCGCATATCGGCGGCGAAGCGGCGTCCGCTCCGCGCCGCCGCGTTCAGCATCGCGCGCACCACCGGCCCGACCGGGGTGGCGGCGGTCGCAGCGCTCCAACTTCGGGTCCGGGCGAGCAGGGCGGGGTCGATTTGCGCGCCGCCGAGTCGCAGCCGCCCGTCGAAGCGCATCGCGCGACCGACCAGATAGCGCCCCTCGACGACGCCGCGCTCCGCCCGACCGGCCCGTGCCGCCAGCCCCCGCGCGGTCATCGCCAGCCGCCCGCCGGTCGCCGCCGCATCTCCGGCGAAATCGATCGTCCCGTCGACCGAGGTGGCGGCCAGCGCGGGATGGCGGATCGCCGCGCTGCTCAGCGTCGCCCGCCCCTGCCAGCGGTCCAGCGCGGCGGCGAGGGTGACATCGACCCGTGCCGCGAGGCGGCGTGCCGTCACCGCGCCGCATTCCAGCCCGGCCAGCCTGACCGGCCCGGTCAGCGTCGGCCGTTCGCGCACGATCCGCACCCGCAGCGGCGCGGCCAGCCCGCTCGCGACGCAATTGCCCAAGGTCAGACGCGGCGCGACCGCGCCCAGCCGCCCGGAGAAACCGTCGCTCAACACGCCTTGTCCCGACAGGCTGAGCCCGATCAGCCCCTGCGGCGTGTCCAGCCTGATCCCGCCATCCTGGACCACCACGTCGAGCGCGGGTAGTGCGAAGGGCTTGCCCGAGGGCGGCCCCATCAACCGGTCGAGCGTGCCCAGCGTGATCCGCCCGTCGACCAGCCGCCCGCGCAACCGCACCCGCCCGGCGCGCACCCCCGTCACCACCGGCCCCGACAGGCCGATGCGCGTCCGCGTCTCCAGCCAGTCGGCGACCAGATCGGGATGAGCCGGGTCGCCGATCACCACATCGGTCAGCCTCTGCCGACCGAGCCCCAGATCGGCGATCTTGTAGCGGGCGGGCACGCCGCGCTCGGCCAAGGCGCGGTCGATCGCATCCCCGGCCAGCGACTTGCGCGCGATCCACAGGGCGATCAGCGCGACCAACAGGATGAGCGCGATGGCGATCAGGATATGTTGCAGGCGACGGAAGCGTCGCGTCGGGCCGATGCGCGGTCCGACCTCCTCGTTCGCGCCCTCCACCCCGATGCCACTCCTTCCACCTGACCTATGTCATAGCCACATGGTCGCGCCGCACGCAATCGCATGAAGCCCGGCGACAGTTCCCCTCGCCCGCCCTATGCAGTCCCGACAGGGGGAATGACATGGGCGATCAGGGGCGGGATCAGGGTCCGAGTCGCGAAGGCGACCATGCCGGGCATCGTGCACGACTGCGCGAGCGATTGTTGGCGGGCGGCGGATTGCTCGATCATGAACTGCTCGAATATATGCTGACCACCGCCATTCCCCGCCGCGATACCAAGCCGATCGCCAAGGCGCTGCTGCGCGAATTCCACGATATCGGCGGGGTGCTGACCGCCGATCCGATCGCGCTGCAACGGGTCGAGGGGGTGGGCGAGACGGCGGCGGCGACGTTGAAGATCGCCCATGCCTGCGCGCTGCGACTCGTCCAGGCGGATGCGGCGCGGCGACCGATCCTGTCCAACTGGCAGGCGCTGCTCGACTATCTCCATGCCGATATGGCGCATCATGGCGTGGAGCGGTTCCGGGTGCTTCACCTCAACACCCGCAACATGCTGATCCGCGACGAACTGATGGGCGAAGGCTCGATCGATCAGGCCCCGGTCTATATCCGCGAGGTCATCCGTCGCGCGCTGGAATGCGGGTCGGCGGCGTTGATCCTGGTCCACAACCACCCCAGCGGAGACCCCTCGCCCAGCCGCGCCGATATCGACGTGACCCGCGCCATCGCGGAGGCGGGGCGCAACCTGGGGATCACGGTGCACGACCATCTGATCATCGGCACCTCGGGCCATGTCAGCCTGCGCGCCCAGGGCCTGATCTAAATCCCGCCGGTCCCGAATCGGTTCTCCGCCCATACGGATCGTGACTTGCCGGGTCGGTCCGGCTGGCTCATCAGGGCGACCATGATCGACACGATCCGTCATCTGCCGGGCTTCGACCTCGCCTTTCGCGCGGTCGATCGGCTGGCGCGGTCGCGGCGGATGAAGCGGCATCTGCGCGACGCGGCCCCCATTCTGGCGACGCCGCCGATCGCCCCCAAGGATGATGGCGTGGTCATCTTTTCGATGATCGGCACCGTAACGCTGCTGCCCTATCTGGTCGCGGTGAAGTCCTTTCACCATCATCTTAGGATGGGCCGGATCGTCATCCTCGACGACGGCAGCCTGACCGAGGCGGACAAGCGCATCCTGTCCCATCATTGCGGATCGCCGGCCATGCTGCGGCTGGCCGATGTCGATACCGGCACCTGTCCGAAAGGAGGCACCTGGGAAAGGCTGCTGACGGTCCTCGACCTTCGCGCGCATCATTATGTCGTCCAGCTGGATTCGGACACGGTGACATTGGGCGACATGGCCGAGGTGCGGGCCGCGATCGCCGCCAATGCCAGCTTCATCTTGCTGGGCGATCCGGATGCCGAGGAAAAGGGTATCCAGACCCTGCCCGACTTTGTCGCCCGGCGCTATCCGCAAGGCCCGGTAGCCGGGCCCGTGCATATGCAGACCCTGGTCGAATCGCGCTTCGCCGGTCATGCCGATGCCGGGCGTCACGCCTATATACGCGGCTGTTCGGGCTTTGCAGGCTTTGCGCGCGGGGGACCGAGCGGACGCGCGGAGGCGACACGCTTCTCCACGGAGGCGGCCCGGCTGGTCGGCAAGGATATCTGGTGGCGCTGGGGCAGCGAACAGGTGACCTCCAACTTCCTGCTAGCCAACGAACCGGGCGCGCGGCTTCTGCCCTATGCGCACTATTGCAACTATTGGCTCGCCCCCCTCTCGGGCGACGAGCGGCTGGTCCATTTCGTCGGCACGCATCGTTATTCCGACGAGACCTATCGCCGGATGACGGCACGCGCGATCGATCGGCTGACCGCCTGACCCTGTGCGTCCCGCCTCCCCGATGCTAGGGGCCATGGCCAAAGACGCGAAGAGGAATATCACATGCAGGTCTGGACCGGACTGGGCAATCCGGGCGCGCAATATGCGATGCACCGCCACAATGTCGGCTTCATGGCGATGGACGCGATCGCCGAGGTGCATGATTTCGGCCCCGTGAAGAAGCAGTTCCAGGGCTGGACCCAGGAAGGGCGGATCGGCGGGCAGAAGATCCTGCTGCTCAAGCCCGCCACCTTCATGAACGAAAGCGGCCGCAGTGTCGGCGAGGCGCTGCGCTTCTACAAGCTGGGGGTCGAGGCGTTGACCGTCTTCCACGACGAACTCGACATCGCGCCCTTCCGCGTCAAGGTGAAGACCGGCGGCGGCACGGCGGGGCATAACGGCCTGCGCTCGATCGACCAGCATCTGGGGCCCGATTTCCGCCGCGTGCGGCTGGGCATCGGCCATCCGGGGCATAAGGACCGGGTGACCGGCCATGTGCTGGGCAATTACGCCAAGGCGGAGATCGAGCCGCTGTCCGACCTGCTCGGCGCGGTGGCGGCGGAGGCGCACTGGCTGGCCGAAGGTGATGACGTACGCTTCGTCAACGACATCGCGCTGCGGCTGGGGGATGCGGCATGAGCGTGCGGCGTCTCTTCGCCTCGCTGCTCTATGAGGGGCAGTTGGACGATGCCGATCTGCTGGAGGAGATCGAGCAAAGCTGCTGGGCGCTGGCCGAGGACGATCGCGCCGGGCGGCGCTGGTCGAAGGAGCATGGCTATCGCGGCTATACCAGCTATGCTTCGCTGAACGACCTGCCGATCCGCGATCCGGTGTTCGCCGACCTGCGCAAGAAGCTGGACCGCCATGTCGCGCGCTTCGCCGAGGAATGCGCGTTCGACCTGGGCGGGCGCAGGCTGAAGCTCGACAGCCTGTGGGTCAATGTCCTGAAGCCGGGCGGGCATCATTCGGCGCATATCCATCCGCATTCGGTGGTGTCGGGCACGCTCTACGTCGCCATGCCCAGGGGCTCGGGCGCGCTGAAACTGGAGGACCCGCGCCTGCCGATGCTGATGGCCGCCCCGCCCCGTCGCCCCGACGCGCCCGACGACCTGACCACCTTCGCCACCGCGACGCCGGAACCGGGCACCGTGTTGCTGTGGGAAAGCTGGCTGCGGCACGAGGTTGTACCCAATGGCGCCAAGGGCGAACGGATCAGCGTCAGCTTCAACTATCGATAGGAACGACGACGCGCCGCGGACCGGCGACGAGCCGAAAAGTTCCATCATTTCGGCGATGAATCGGGGCGTTCCGTCGCGGTGATATCGTGCGGTTAACCTGTATCGGTTAGGGGATTGCCGATCGCAGCCCCAGGACCGGACGTTACGCCCCATGCTCGAATTTTGTGTCTTCACCTTTGGCATGCTGGCGAGTTTCGTCCTGTCGGGTCTTGGGCGGAACAAGAAAGCGAAGCGGGCCCATCCGCCGATGCTCTATTATATGGGACTGGTGCTGATGGGCTTTTCGGGCGCGCTGGGTATGATGCTCCTCGCCTATGCCGCCGCGATGATGGTCGGGATCGCCTGAACACCCCGCCCCGTTCGGCCTGAGCGAAGGTGGGGATTAGCGCCCTGCCCGCCATCGGTTGAGAAATATCCCCATCATCGCTAGAGGGGCGCTTTCCCCTTCCTGTAGGATAAGCGACGCATGGGTTTCCGCTGCGGCATCGTCGGCCTGCCGAATGTCGGCAAGTCCACCCTCTTCAACGCGCTGACCGAAACGGCGGCGGCGCAGGCCGCCAATTATCCGTTCTGCACGATCGAGCCGAATGTCGGCAACGTCGCGGTCCCCGACCCGCGCCTGTACAAGCTGGCCGAGGTCGCCGGCTCGGCCAAGATCATCGAGACGCAGTTGGCCTTCGTCGACATCGCGGGCTTGGTGCGCGGCGCGTCCAAGGGCGAAGGGCTGGGCAACCAGTTCCTGGGCAATATCCGTGAGGTGGACGCGATCGTCCATGTCCTGCGCTGCTTCGAGGATGGCGACGTGACTCACGTCGAGGGCAAGGTCGATCCTATTGCGGACGCCGAGACGGTCGAGACCGAGCTGATGCTCTCCGACCTGGAAAGCCTGGAAAAGCGCGTCCCCGCCTTCATCAAAAAGGGTCAGCAGGGCGACAAGGAAGCCAAGATCGCCGCCTCGGTGCTTGGCCAGACGCTCGACCTGCTGCGCGAGGGCAAGCCCGCCCGCCTGACCAAGCCGAAGGACGAGGAGGAAGCCCGCGTCTTTGCGCAGGCGCAACTGCTGACCGCCAAGCCGGTCCTCTATGTCTGCAATGTCGAGGAATCGAACGCCGCAAACGGCAACGCCAACTCGGCACGCGTGTTCGAGAAGGCGACTGCCGAGGGCGCGCAGGCGGTCGTCGTGTCGGCGGCGATCGAGGCCGAGATCGCGACCATGCCGGTCGAGGATCGCGGCGAATTCCTGTCCGAGTTGGGCCTGTCCGAAACCGGCCTCGCCCGCGTGATCCGCGCCGGTTACGCGCTGCTCGACCTGCTCACCTTCTTCACCGTCGGGCCGAAGGAAGCGCGCGCCTGGACCGTCCATCGTGGCGCCAAGGCCCCCAACGCGGCCGGCGAAATCCATAGCGATTTCGAACGCGGCTTCATCCGGGCCGAAACCATCGCCTTTGACGACTATATCGCGTTCAAGGGCGAAGCGGGCGCGCGCGATGCGGGCAAGCTGCGCGCCGAGGGCAAGGAATATGTCGTGCAGGACGGCGACGTGATGCTGTTCCGCTTCAACGTGTGATCCATAATGCGCCGGTCGGCTTCGACCGGCTGGCGCATTCCCGCTTTGCATGACGCGATCGGCCCGTTCCGCCCCTATCATGATCCATGTTAGCCCGTATCGTCGCATCGTCTATAGCAGCCGCCCGGTCGGCGACGATGTGCGCGCCGATCATCAGGCGATTCTGGCGACGTCGCGTCGCAACAACGGCATGGACGGTATCTCGGGCCTGTTGTGGATCGGCGAGGGCCAGTATCGCCAGTTGATCGAAGGACCGGCCGACAGCATCGCGGAGGCGTTCGAGCGAATCGCCCGCGATCCGCGCCACACCGACATCGCCATTCTGGACGACCGGATGATCGATGCGCCCGCGTTTGGCGAATGGGCGATGGCGGGCCTCCCCGGCGACCGGCCCAGCGACGCGGAGGCACGGCTCCGCCTGCTCCTGCGCAACAGCGAGGACGAGATTCGTCGTTTCTTTCCCGTAACCTGACGGCACATCGCCGGAAACCTGGCGTTGCGGGGTTCCATGCCGATTCTGGTCACGTCCAAGCTCAATCGACATTCATTTTCGCGCGAAGCTGCGGAGAATGTGTTCGCGCGGAGGCGCGGAGAACGCAGAGAGGGTGTGCCCGCGGCGATCACAGTCCGTCTTTACCATCGGACGATGCGGGGCCGTGCTGTGGTGCGAACAGGATTCCTCTGCGTCCTCCGCGCCTCTGCGCGCAAAGATGGTTGGCGTTGGCTTGAGTTCATAACTTGCTGAATGTCGATAGGACTGGACCCAGTGCTCGCCAGTGTAACAAGATCACGTTATCGGGTGGGACCGAAAGGACGATCCTCACCGTGACCCGACTCCCCCTCGCCGCTCTCGCGCTGACCCTGCTGGCCGGTTGCGCCTATCCCTACAGCCCGCCGTCGCTGCCGCCGGTCGCCAACACTTCCCCAGCCGCATCCGTCGCTTCCGCTACCGCCCCCGCCGAAGCCCGCGCGCCGGTGACGATCCTGGTGTCGATCGACGGGTTTCGCGCCGATTATCTGAAGCGCGGCCTGTCCCCCCATTTATCGCGGCTGGCGGCGGAGGGCGTGAGCGCCGCGATGCGACCGTCCTTTCCGTCCAAGACCTTTCCCAATCATTGGACTCTGGTGACCGGCGTGGTGCCCGACCGGCACGGCATCGTCGCCAACAGCTTCACCGACCCAGCACATCCGGGCGAGCGCTTCACCATGGCCTCCGACCAGCCCTATTGGTGGGACGAGGCCGAACCGGTCTGGGTCACCGCCGAGCGGGCGGGCATTCCCACCGCCACGGTACTGTGGCCGGGCTCCAATGTCGCCTGGGGCGGCACGCTCCAGCCGGGCGGGCACCATGCCGTCACCGGCGGGGTGCGTCCGCATGACTGGTTGCAGTTCAACGCGAACATCTCGGACCGCCAGCGAGTCGATACGGTCATCGACTGGCTGCGACGCCCCGCTACGACCCGCCCGCGCTTCCTGACGCTCTATTTCGACGAGGTGGATATCGCCGGTCATGACGGCGGCCCGGATTCGGCGGAGGTGAACGGCGCGATCGGCCATGTCGACCAGGCGATCGACGCATTGCTATCGGGCCTGGCCGAACTGGGCCAGACCGCCAATCTGGTGATCGTCTCCGATCATGGCATGGCCGCCATCTCCAGCGAACGGGTCATCGCGCTCGACCAGATGGTAAACCCGGCCGATTACGAAATGTCCGAAGACGGCCCCTTCGCGATGATCCGCGCGGTGTCCGGTCACGAGGCCGCGCTGGAGGCGCGCCTGCTGGGGCATCACGATCATATGGATTGCTGGCGGAGGAGCGAGATTCCCGCCCGCTTCCGCTATGGCCGCAACCCGCGCATCGCGCCCTATTTCTGCCTGGCCGACGCTGGCTGGCTGATCGACGCCAAACCGGCGGAAAAGCCCTTTTCCGGGGGCACACATGGTTATGACAATGCCGATCCCAGCATGACCGCGTTGTTTATCGCGCAGGGCCCGGCCTTCCGCCCGGACACAAAGCTGGCCCCGTTCGACAATGTCGATGTGGCACCCCTGCTCCGCGATCTGATCGGCCTGCCGCCCGGCCGCGGCCTGGATGGGACCGATGCGCCCTTCCGACGCGTTTGGCAGCGATAAGGGAGGACGGCGATGATCTGGCTGGAGGATATAGCGGTGGGCGACGTGGCGCGGTTCGGCGCCTGCCCTGTCGATCGTGACGAGGTGATCGCCTTCGCCGCGCGCTATGATCCCCAGCCTTTCCATCTGTCCGACGAAGCGGCGGCGGCCACCCATTTCGGACGGCTGTCGGCCAGCGGCTGGCACACCGCGTCGATGACGATGGCGATGATCGTCGCGCATTACCGGGACACCGGCTTTCAGAGCCTGGGGTCGCCCGGCATCGACGAATTGCGTTGGCTCAAGCCCGTCTATCCCGGCGATACGCTACGCTGCGAGACGGAAGTGCTGGAGACTCGCCGTTCGGCCAGTCGACCGGACATGGGCTTCGTCATCAGCCTGCTGACCGTCTATAATCAGGACGATGTGGCGGTCATGCGCTTCCGCCCCACCGTCATGATCCGAACCCGGCCCGCCGCCTGAGCCTCAGCGCGGTCCGCGAGGCCCACGCGGGCCGCCCGGACGAGGTCCACCACGCCCGGCGCCGGGCGTACCGCGATTGCCGCGCCACCCTTGCGCACGCGGCACGCCGGGCGTGGGGGCGACGGCACCATTGCCCCGCCAGCCCTGCCCGCGCCAGCGGTCGCCCCGCCATCCGTCACGGCCCCAGCCGCGCCACTGATCCCGGATCGGGCCGCCGCGCCACGCGCCGCGCCGCCCTTCCCAATAGGCCCGCTGTCCATCGTTCCAGCGATAGGGCCGACGATAGCGGTCATAGACATAGATGCCGGTGCCCGGATAATAAAAGTCGTTGTACCAGCCATAATAGGACGGCGCATAACCATAGCCGCCGCCATAATAGCCGGGGCCATAGCCACCGCCGAAGCCCGATCCGACCGACACGCCGCTATAGCCATAACCATCGGCACAGCCGCCCAGTGCCAGCAACCCGGCCGCCATCAACGCGGCCCAACCCGTCTTGCCGAGGCCCATCCTCGCTCTCCATATCCCTGGCCTGTCGCCATGCGGGTGCGGCAGGGGTCCGTCATCCGCGTCGATCGACGGTCAACCCGTCGCGTCGTGCCATGGTTCCTGCACCCATGGCGATGCATGGGCGCTGAACAGCGGGGCAGAAGGGGATTGGGCCAAAGGGGATTGGCCCAAAGGGGATTGGCAAAGCCGGTCAAGCAAGGCTAACCTGAAGCACCGTTCATCATGGACGGGTGAGTTGAGAGGGCGGCGCAGGACCGGAACAATCCGGCGCGACCGCCACGGCGTATCGATCGCGGACGCGAACCAGGTGGAGGGACAGGACGAATGGCGATGACGGAGAACACCGTACCCCCCGGCGAGGCGCCGGAGCCATTCCAGGAAGAGGTCCATGATCCCCGCCGTCGCGACTTCATCAACGTCGCCGCCATGTCCTTCGCGGGCGTCGGGGCGCTGGCGATCGTCCTGCCGCTGATCAACCAGATGAACCCCTCCGCCGACGTGCTCGCCCAGTCGACCACCGAGGTCGACCTGTCCAAGATCGAGCCGGGTCAGGCGATCAAGACCAGTTTCCGCAAGCAGCCGCTGTTCGTCCGCAACCTGACGCCCAAGGAAATCGCCGAAGCCGACGCTGTCCCGCTGTCCGACCTGCGCGATCCCCAGACGCTGGAGGAGCGGACCAAGCCGGGCAAGAAGAACTGGCTGATCACGCTGGGCGTCTGCACCCATCTCGGCTGCGTGCCGCTGGGCGCGGGCGAGGGCGAGAACAAGGGCCCCTATGGCGGCTATTTCTGCCCCTGCCACGGCTCGGCCTATGACACCGCCGCGCGCATCCGCAAGGGCCCGGCGCCGCTGAACCTGCTGGTTCCCGAGTATAAATTCGATAGCGACACGACCGTCACGGTCGGCGCGGCAGCTTAAGGGAGACCCGAGAGATGAGCTTTCCCTGGGCCAAGCATTACGAACCGAAACAGCCGCTCATGCGCTGGCTGGACGAGAAGCTGCCGGTGCCGCGCCTCGTCTACAATGCCGTGGGCGCGGGCTATCCGGTGCCGCGCAACCTGAACTATTTCTGGAATTTCGGCGTGCTGGCGGGCGCCGCGCTCGCCATCCAGATCATCACCGGCGTCGTGCTGGCGATGCATTATGCCGCCAATGCGGGTGTCGCCTTCGACTCGGTCGAGGGGATCATGCGCGACGTCAACGCGGGCTGGTTCCTGCGCTATGCCCACGCCAATGGCGCGTCGATGTTCTTCATCGTCGTCTACACCCATATCTTCCGCGGCCTCTATTACGGATCGTACAAGGCCCCGCGCGAGATGGTGTGGCTGCTGGGCGTGGTCATCTTCCTCCTCATGATGGCGACCGCCTTCATGGGCTATGTGCTTCCCTGGGGGCAGATGAGCTTCTGGGGCGCGCAGGTCATCACCGGCTTCTTCTCGGCGATCCCGCTGGTCGGCGATACGATCCGCATCTGGCTGCTCGGCGGTTTCGCGCCGGACAATGCCGCGCTCAATCGCTTCTTCTCGCTCCATTACCTGCTGCCCTTCGTGATCGCGGGCGTCATCATCCTGCACATCTGGGCGCTGCACATTCCGGGCTCGAACAACCCGACCGGCGTGGACGTGAAGGGCGAGCAGGATACGGTGCCCTTCCACCCCTATTACACCGCCAAGGACGCGGTGGGGCTGGGCGTGTTCCTGCTGGTCTTCGCGGGACTGCTGTTCTTCTTCCCCAATTATCTGGGGCACCCGGACAATTACATCCCGGCCAACCCGCTCTCGACGCCCGCGCATATCGTGCCCGAATGGTATTTCTGGCCTTTCTACGCGATCCTGCGCGCCTTCACTGCCGACTTCATCCTGCCCGCCAAGCTGTGGGGCGTGCTGGCGATGTTCGGGTCGATCCTGTTGCTGTTCTTCCTTCCCTGGCTGGACAGCTCGCCGGTGCGGTCGAACAATTTCCGGCCCAAGGCGCGGGTCGCCTTCTGGGTGCTGGTGGTCGACGTGCTGCTGCTCGGCTGGTGCGGGGGCTCGCCCGCGACGCCCTTCTTCATCATCCTCAGCCAGATCACGGCGGCCTATTATTTCCTCCACTTCCTGGTGATCCTGCCCTGGATCGCGCGGACGGAGCGGCCCGCCCCCCTGCCCAACTCGATCACCGAGGCGGTGCTCGCCAAGCATGGCGGGACGGCCCCGACCAAGTCGGCCCTAACCCCTTCGGCTTCGGCCTGACGCGAACCGATAAGAGAGGATTACGACATGGTTCGTGGCATCGCATTCCTGGTCGGGGCGGCCTTCACCCTGGTCCTCGCCATCGCGCTCTGGGGCAGCGTGTCGGGGCTCGTCTCCGACCCGCCCGCCCCCACCGCCGAGGAGGAGTTCCACCTTCACCCCAAGCCCGCGCATCTGGCGTCGGACGGCATTCTCGGCCGCTTCGACCGGCGCCAGCTCCAGCGCGGTTTCCAAGTCTATAAGGAGGTCTGTGCGGCCTGCCACTCGCTGCGGCTGGTGGCGTTCCGCGACCTGAAGGATCTGGGCTATAACGAGGCCGAGGTGAAGGCGATCGCCAATCAGTGGGTGATCGAACAGCCGAGCATCAACCCGGAGACGGGCGAGGCGACGACGCGCAAGAACGTGCCCGCCGATCGCTTCCCCTCGCCCTTCGCCAACGAGGTGGCGGCGCGCGCGGCGAACAACAATGCGCTGCCGCCCGACCTGTCCCTGATGACCAAGGCGCGGCATGACGGCACCAATTACGTCTATTCGCTGATCGGCCCCGACGCCTATCGCAACCAGCCCGCCGAGTTGCTGCGCAAGTTCCCGGACATCAAGACGCCGACCGGGCTGCACTACAATCCCTATTTCGCGAACCTCAACATCGCGATGCCGCCGCCGCTGACCCAGGATGGGCAGGTGCAATATACCGACGGCACGCTGGCGACCCGCGACCAGATGGCCAAGGACGTCGCCGCCTTCCTGACCTGGACCGCCGAGCCCCGGCTGGAATCGCGCCATGCCGCCGGGATCGGGGCGGTGATCTTCATCCTGATCTTCTGCTTCCTGGCCTGGGGCGCATATCAGAATGTCTGGCGCGACGTGAAGCATTGAGACGGGGTTGTCCGATGTGAGATACTGGGGCGGTTTCCGAGGGGAGACCGTCCTTTTTATTGGGGGCTTTCCTTATGCGCCGCGAACCACGCTCCCGCCTCCGTTCAGCCTGAGCGTAGTCGAAGGCCAAGGGAATCCCTTTGCCAAGCGGGAAGGTCCACTCGTGGGCTTCGACTTCGCTCAGCCTGAACGGAGTGAGGGATACGCGGGCGCTCCCCCTTTACCCCTGCCGCCCACAGGCTCATGACGCCCCGCATGACCGCCAATAACGACCTGAAAGCCCTGATCCGCACCATCCCGGACTTCCCCAAGCCCGGCGTCCAGTTCCGCGACATCACCACTTTGCTGCTCGATCCAAAGGGCTTCGCGACCGCCATCGAGCGGATGGCCGCCGCGACGCGAGGGGAAGTCGACCTGATCGCCGGGATCGAAGCGCGCGGTTTCCTGTTCGCCGCCGCGCTCGCGGTGCCGCTGAACGCGGGGGTGCTGCTGATCCGTAAGGACGGCAAGCTGCCCGGCGCGACCATCGCGGAGGACTATGCGCTGGAGTACGGCCATGACCGGATCGTGATGCACGAGGACGCGCTGGTTCCCGGTGCGCGTGTCCTGCTGGTCGATGACCTGATCGCCACCGGTGGCACCGCACGCGCCGCCGTCCGGCTGATCCGCAAGGCGGGCGGCGTGGTCGAACAGGCGCAGTTCCTGGTCGACCTGCCCGACCTGGGCGGCACGGAGGCGTTGCGGGCCGAGGGGCTGGCGGTCGATTCGCTGCTCGCCTTTCCCGGCCACTGATGCGCCTCGCCCTTTATGAGCCCGACATTGCGGGCAATGTCGGCACGCTGATCCGCACCGCCACCTGTTTCGGCGTCGCGGTGGACCTGATCGAGCCGATGGGCTTTCCCTATTCCGATCGCGCGCTCGCCCGCTCGGCGATGGACTATGCAACGATGGCCGAGGTGGTGCGCCATGCCGATTGGGAGGCTTTCCGCGCCGCGACGCCGGGGCGGATCGTGCTGGCGACGACATTGGGGGCGGTGCCGCTGCCCGATATGGCGTTCCGGCCCGACGACGTGATCCTGCTCGGCTCGGAAGGGGCGGGCGTGCCGCGTGCGGTGCATGACGCCGCCGACATTCGGGTCCGCGTGCCGATGCGCGAGGGCGTCCGTTCGCTCAATGTCGCGATCACCGGCGGGATTTTGATGGCGGAGGCGCGCCGCCAGACCGGATGGGCGCATATGGCGGGTTGACCCCCCGCCCCGGCCATGCCCAGAACGCCCCGGTGATGACCAGCCGCACCCCCGATATCGCGCTCGATGCCGAGCAGGACGCCGCCCGCCGGTGGTTCGAATCCCTGCGCGACCGGATCTGTGCCGAATTCGAGGCGATCGAGCGCGAAGCCGGGTCGAACGCCGCCTTCGCCTATACCGCCTGGGACCGTACCGACCCCAGCGGCACGCCTGGCGGCGGCGGCGTGCGCGGGGTGATGAAGGGACGGGTCTTCGAAAAGGTCGGGGTCAATGTCTCGACGGTCGGCGGCACCTTCGAGGGGCCGTTCGCCAAGACGATCCACGGCGCGGGCGACGATCCCCGCTTCGTCGCGACGGGGATCAGCCTGGTCGCGCATATGGCGAACCCGCATGTGCCCGCCGTGCATATGAACACCCGCTTTCTGACCACCACAAAGCGCTGGTTCGGCGGCGGCGCGGACCTGAACCCGCCCCTGCCCATCGAAGAGGACACCGCCGACTTCCACGCCCGGCTGAAGGCCGCGTGCGACGCGCATGACCCGGATCATTATCCCCGGTTCAAGGCATGGGCCGACGACTATTTCTACATCCCCCATCGCCAGGTGCATCGCGGCGTCGGCGGCATCTTCTACGACCATCTGGAGGGCGATTTCGCCGCCGATTTCGCCTTCACCCGCGATGTCGGGGAAGCATTCCTGGACGTCTTCCCCCGGATCGTCCGGCGACGCATGGACACGCCCTCGACCGAGGCCGACCGTGCGCAGATGCTGGCGTGGCGCGGGCGCTATGCCGAGTTCAACCTGGTCTATGACCGGGGAACGCTGTTCGGGCTGAAGACCGGGGGCAATATCGACGCGATCCTGATGAGCCTGCCGCCACTCGCGACCTGGGAGTAAGCGCCATGGCATTGATCCCCGTCGATGCGACCGAGGTCGCGACCATCGTCACCACGCTGGAGATGTGCGAGCGGCCCCGCCCTCGCCCCATGCCCCCCGCGCCACTGAGCCTGGTCGCCTGGGTGAAGCCCGATCCGGCCAAGTACCGGACGCTGTTCGCGCGGGTGGGTGCGCCCTGGCTATGGTTCTCGCGACTGGTGATGTCCGACGACATGCTGACTGCGATCATCCATGACCCCGCCGTGTCGGTCTTCGCCGTGGTCGATCGCGCCGGGATCGAAGTGGGGCTGCTGGAACTCGACCATCGTCAGGCGGGCGAATGCGAGATCGCCTATTTCGGGCTGATCCCCGAACTGGCGGGGCAGGGCCATGGCCGCTGGCTGATGGCGCAGGCGTTGATGCGCGCCTGGACCGCCAGCGTCGAGCGGGTATGGGTGCATACCTGCACGCTCGACCACCCTTCCGCGCTCAATTTCTATCGGCGTCAGGGTTTCACCGCGATCGGGCGCGCGATCGAGACCTTTGTCGACCCGCGCGCGCTCGGCCTGCTGCCCGAGGACGCCGCGCCGCAAATCCCCCGGATCAGACCGGTCGATTGACCAGTCGGCGATAGGCGGCCACGGCGATCAGCGCCTGGGCCAGCCCCGCCGCCATCGCGACCGCCGCCGCTGCGGCGTGGAGCAGCGCCAGCGCTACCGGATTGCCCGGCCCATCGCCCTTGGACAGGTCGATCAGCATCAAAATGGGCTGGGTCGCGACGATCCCACCGAGATAGGTGCAGGCGGACAGCGCCGCCATCGGCAACCCCGCCCCGCGCGTCAGCCTGACCGAGCGGGCCAGCGCCGCCACCGCCGCCATCCGCCGCTCGGCCAGCAGGACGGGCCCGACGAGCAACAGCCGCCCCGCCACATAGAGGCCCGGCAGGATGTAGAGCAGCATCCCCGCCCCGACCGGCAGCGCGACCAGCACCATCGCCAGCACATAGCGGGGCGCGATCCCCAGCGCCCGGCTTAGCGCCTCCCCCACGGTCAGCCGCCCCTCGCCGAGCACCAGGGCGAGCAGCGCGGCGGTGCCGATCAGGCCGACGGCATAGCTGGCGAGATACCAGCCGCCATATTGGCCCGCCCATTGCCCTACCGAATCGATCCAGGCGGTCGCCTGTGCGGTCGCTTCCCCCACACCTTCGTCAGGCAGAGGCGGTGCGGGAACCAGCAGCCCCAGCGCCAGCGCGGGCCAGAACAGGAAAGGCCCCGCCAGCCGGATCAGCAGCGAACGATCCCGGAGGAACAGGCCCCAGGCGTCCCGCAGGGTCGCGACGATGCTCAATGTCATCAGAGTTGCGGCGATCCGTCCTGGCCGTCCTGGCGAAGCGCCTGCTCCCCCGCCGTCGCGACATAGAGGCGCGCGACGAAGACATAGGCCAGCGTCATGAACGCCGCGCTGACCACCGCACTCGCCAAGGTGGTCAACGCCAGCACCAGCCAGAGCATGTCGGGCCCCAGGATCAGCCGGAACACCGCGCCCGTCACGCCCTGTACCGCGAAGACCGACACCGACAGGACGATCAGGAACAGCAGCGTCATGCCGATCAGCCGCCACGTCATGCCCCGCGTCAACGCGATCGAACGACGGAACGCCCCCAGCCCCCGCCGCTCGTTGAGGACCACGGCATAGGTCAGCATCAACCGCGCGACCAGCCAGAGCGTCAGCGGCAACGCCACCAGAAAATAGATCATCGCGAAGATCACCGCGCCACCCGGCATCGGCGGCATGCGCGAGGGATCGCCATTCACCGCCATCGCCGCCGTGAAGTCGAAACCGAACACCACCATGCCGATGATGAAGACCAGAACCAGCAGCGCGACGACGAAACCGATCGCCAGCGCCAGGCCCAATACCGGGAAGAAGCGGCGGAACCCGACACGCGACGCCTCTGCCGAGGTGGTGGCGGGATGCGTCGCCAGCGCCATGATCCCCAGTTGCGCCCATACCCCCAGCACCAGCGACATGATGGTCACCACCAGCCCCGACCCGGAGACATTGCCGGCGGACGAAGCGCCGCCCTGGGGCAGGACCAGAAGCTGCAACAGGCTGGGCAGGACGAAGCCGATCGCGGCGAAGGGGATCAGCATGGCGGCCCTGCCCGCCAGCACCTGTTGCGTGCTGTCCCACACCGATCCGATCCTGACGGTCATCGTTCCTCCCTTGAGCCGGACATGGTCGCCCCCTGATCGTTCGGGCAATCGCCCCGACCTAGCCCATCGCAGCGTGCAACGCCATCGCGACCGCGACGCCCCGCTTGTCCACCGCTTGCATCAGGGCGATGGCAGGCGCAGATAGCCGCGATCGTGACCCATTTTCCCGACATGCCCGATATCGAATGGCGGGTCAGCCCCGGCCTGACCCCCTATGACCAGTCGCTCGCCGAGATGGAGGCGCGCGCGGCCGCCGTGGCGCAGGGCCAGGCGCGCGAGCTGGTCTGGCTGCTCGAACACCCGCCCGTCTATACGGCGGGGACGAGCGCCGACCCGGTCGAGCTGGTCGATCCGCGCTTTCCGGTGTTCCAGACCGGGCGCGGCGGCAAATATACCTATCACGGCCCCGGCCAGCGCACCGGCTATCTGATCCTCGACCTCAACCGGCGGGGTCGCGATGTGCGGCAGTTCGTCCATGGTCTGGAGGACTGGCTGATCGCCGCGCTCGCCCGGCTGGGGGTGAATGCCTTCAGCGTCGACGAGCGGGTCGGCATCTGGACCCGCGACGGGGGCACGGAGGCGAAAATCGGCGCGATCGGCGTCCGGGTGCGGCGCTGGGTCACGCTTCACGGCTTCGCGATCAACATCGCGCCCGACCTGTCTCATTTCGGTGGAATCATTCCCTGCGGCCTGCCGGAGTTCCCCGTGACCAGTCTTTTTGCGTTAAACGGCGTCAAGTCGTTGGAAACCTTTGACGAGGCGCTAGCGTTCACTCTTCCGGCGTTCCTCCAGTCCCTGGGGCAGGTCCGACAAAACGAGACTTGAGGACCGGGCGGTATCCGATTAATGTCCACCCCGATTTGGGTAATAGGGCCAGCAAGCCGTTCCAAATCCTTAATATCAAGGGAGCTTCCAATGCGTGCAATCATCTCCAAGGTCCTGACGGGCTCGATCATCGCCGGCGCGGCGCTCGCGGTTTCGGCTTGCGGCTCGAACACCGAGAACACCACCGACGCGAACATGACCACCGAAATGAACGCTTCGGAAGGCATGGACACCGCCACCGACAACATGACCGCCGTCGACGGCGCCATGAACGGCGGCATGATGGCCAACGACACCATGTCGAACGACATGATGATGGCCAACGACACGATGATGACCAACGCGACCAACGCGATGTAATCATCGTCGGGGTCATTCCCGACGTGGAAGGGGCCGTCCGGGCGACCGGGCGGCCCCTTTTCCTTGGGGCGCCGTGCGATTTCGCTGCCCTTCCGTAACGACACCGTCCACCGCACGGTCTTGCCGAACCCGCGATTTCCATTTGGGGAAAAGCCTGAAAAGCGTTATGTTTCGGAACGCTCGAAGGCCCTACGGGGGAAGGATCGAAATCAGATGAAGGTGGTGCGTACCGCGCTGGTCGCCGGCGTGGCGTTTTGGGGGATGGGTGCCGCAGCACCCGCATCGGCGCAATTTTTCCTGCAGCCCTATAATTTCGAAGGCAAACCGGTTCGGGGGGACGAACCCGGTATCGGACAGCCGCTTCCGGGCGCGACTCCGGCGGAATTGCGCGCGGGGTTGCTGTGGAACATGCGCGCGGCGCTGAACGTCGCGGCCCTGCAATGCCAGTTCGAGCCGATGCTTTCGACCGTCTCCAACTACAACGCGATCCTGAAGGATCACGATGCCGAGTTGAAGGGCGCGTTCGACACGCTGGGTGCCTATTTCAAGCGCACCAGCAAGACGGTGCGCGAAGGCCAGATGGCGCTCGATCAATATGGCACGCGCACCTATTCCAGCTTCGCGGCGGTCGCGGCCCAGCTCAATTTCTGTCAGACGGCGGGATCGATCGCGCATGCGGCGGTCTTCACCCCGCGCGGCCATCTGGGCGAACTGGCGGTCGATCGGATGCGCGAGTTGCGCAACAGCCTGACCCCCTATGGCGAGCAGCGTTTCCCCCGCTATATCGGCCGCGAACATTTTGCCGCCACCATGCCGCGCCTCGACGCGCTATGCTGGAACAAGAAGGCCGAATGGGTGGTCAAGAAGTGCGGGGCACAGAACTGGCCGCCTGCGGGCCGCACCAATCTGGCGGCGCGCTAAGCCTGATCATCATTCAGGCTGAAGGGTCATTTTTCCTCCCCTGCAAGGGGAGGGGGACCATGCGCAGCATGGTGGAGGGGTGTCCCCTTATCGAGAGCGCGACACCCCTCCGTCAGGCCTGACGGCCTGCCACCTCCCCTGCCATGGGAGGAATGGGGAATGTCGATCGACGTCAGGACACGATCCTCCCCGGCACGGGGAGGTGGCAGCGCGGAGCGCTGACGGAGGGGGGCATCCTCACAGGACATCGCTTGTGGAACGCCCCCTCCACCGCCGCTTCACGGCGGTCCCCCTCCCCGTTCCGGGGAGGATCAAAGGGCCCTCTCCCCTTTTGTGCCGGGATTTGCTACGCGCGCCTCATGCTCAACCTGAATGGCATCACCGTGCGCCTGGGCGGCCGCACGATCCTCGACGGCGCATCCGCCGCGCTCCCCCCCGGCAGCCGGGTCGGCCTGATCGGTCGCAACGGCGCGGGCAAGTCGACGCTCGTGCGCGTGATCGCGGGCCAGTTGGAGGCCGACGACGGCGCCGCGGAAATGCCCAAGGGCGCGCGGCTAGGCTATATCGCGCAGGAAGCCCCCGACGGCACCGCCACCCCGTTCGAGACGGTGCTCGCCGCCGATGTCGAGCGCGCCGAACTGATGGAGCGCAGCGAGACCGAGAGCGACCCGGAAAAGCTGGGCGATATCTACGAACGGCTGATCGCGATCGACGCCTATACCGCCCCCGCGCGAGCTTCCAGCATCCTGCAAGGGCTGGGGTTCGACGAAGCGATGCAGGCCCGGCCCCTGTCCAGCTATTCGGGCGGATGGAAGATGCGCGTGGCGCTGGCCGCGCTGCTGTTCTCCGCGCCGGACGTGCTGCTGCTCGACGAACCTTCGAACCACCTCGACCTCGAAGCGGTGATGTGGCTGGAGGATTTCCTCAAATCCTATCGCGCGACGATCCTGCTGGTCAGCCACGAGCGGGACTTCCTGAACAATGTCGTCGACCATATCCTGCACCTCCAGAACGGCAAGGTGACGCTCTATCCCGGCGGCTATGATTCGTTCGAGCGCCAGCGCGCCGAGCGGATGGCGCAGTTGGCCGCCGCCAAGGCGAATCAGGACGCCCAGCGCGCCAAGTTGCAGGACTATATCGCGCGCAACTCGGCCCGCGCCTCGACGGCCAAGCAGGCGCAGAGCCGCGCCAAGATGCTGTCGAAAATGCAGCCGATCGCCGAGATGGCGAACGACCCGTCTTTGTCCTTCGACTTCCCCGATCCCGACCAGTTGCGCCCGCCGCTGATCACGCTGGACCTGGCGAGCGTGGGTTATGCCGAGACGCCGATCCTGAAGCGGCTGAACCTGCGCATCGACCCGGACGACCGGATCGCGCTGCTGGGTCGCAACGGCAACGGCAAGACGACGCTCGCCCGCCTGCTCGCCGCGCAACTGACGCCGATGGAAGGCGAGATGAACGCGAGCGGCAAGATGCGCGTCGGCTATTTCACCCAATATCAGGTGGAGGAACTCGACACCGACGACACCGCGCTGGAGCATATGACCCGCATCATGCGCGGCGCGACTCCGGCGGCGGTGCGCGCACAGCTCGGGCGGTTCGGCTTTTCGGGCGACAAGGCGACGACCAAGGTCGGCAAGCTGTCGGGCGGCGAGCGCGCCCGCCTGGCGCTGGCGCTGATCACCCGCGACGCGCCGCACATGCTGATCCTCGACGAGCCGACCAACCACCTCGACGTCGATGCGCGCGAGGCGCTGGTCCAGGCGCTCAACATGTACAAGGGCACCGTCGTGCTGGTCAGCCATGATCGCCACATGCTGGAGATGACGGCGGACCGGCTGGTGCTGGTCGACAACGGCACGGCGAAGGAGTTCGACGGGTCGCTGGACGACTATATTGCCTTCGTCCTGAAGGGCGATGCGGGCCAGGGCGACGCCGCCTCCAAGGCGGACCGGGCGGCAAGCAAGAAGGCCTCCGCCGAACAGCGCGAACGCTTCAACGCGATGAAGAAGACGCTGCGTGGGATCGAGGACGAAATGGCCAGGCTGACCCGCGAGCGCGACGCGCTGGACAAGGCGATGAACGACCCGGCGGCGGCCGAACCGCGCCACGCGAAGCTGTCGATGGGCGAACTGAACAAGCGCCGCGCGGAGGTGGTCGACAAGCTGGCCGAGGCGGAGGCGCGCTGGATGGAGGCGGGCGAGGCGATGGAGGCGGCCTGATCCGTACCCCCCGTTCGCACTGAGCGACGTCGAAGTGCGGCGAGGACTTCCCGTGGGCTTCGACTTCGCTCAGCCTGAACGGGAGTTGAGGAGTTTCCCGCCCCTATAAGTCACTCGACCCCGGCGAAGGCCGGGGCCCAGTTTCCACGCAGCGTGTGGCGCGCTACCCGCCGCGTGGGAGGCTATCGCCAAGGCACCGCTACTGGACCCCGGCTTTCGCCGGGTGGACCAGGGGATTAGGCCTCGGCTTCGTCCGACCCCTCTTCCGCGCCATCGGCGGGATTCTCGACCCACGCCTCGACCTCGCCGTTCAGCTTCAGGGTCAGCGGGCGGCCATGGCGGTCGACCTTCTTGCCCAGCGCGACGCGGATCCAGCCTTCGGAAATGCAATATTCCTCGACGTCGCGGCGCTCCGCACCCTTGAAGCGGATGCCGACCCCACGCGAGAGGAGGTCCTGGTCGAAATAGGGGCTGTCCGGGTTGGTGGACAGGCGATCGGGAACGGTATCGGTCATGCTTCGGGCCTTAACGCCGACTCGGTCGCCCTGCCAAGAAAAAGCGGCGTCGGGATCGCTCCCGACGCCGCCATGAGGTTCAGTTACAGACCTGGACCGGGACGCTGCGGCCCCAATAGGGATCCCAACGCCAGTCGTTCCAGCAACGCGGCGCATAGCTGCGATACTGGTACACCACCGGCGGCGGGGGCGGCGGCGCGTAATAGGGGTCGTAGCCCCGATTGTAATAATAGTCCCGCTCGACGTAGCGTGGCCGGTTGCTGCTCGCGATCGCCGCGCCCACGCCCAGGCCGACGATACCGCCCAGCAGCGCGCCCGCCACCGCATCGCCACCGCGATCGCGGTGATAATAGCCGCCACCCCAGCCACGCCCCCAACGCTGCGCCTCGGCGGGGGCCGCGACGGTCAGCGCGGTCGCGGCCAGCGCGACGCCCATCCCCACCTTCTTCAACATTCCGTTCATCTCGAACCTCCGATACTCAAAAGCCCGGTCCGCTGATGGCAAAACGCGCACGCTGCGTCCGTGTTGCCTTTCCTATTCGCTTGGGGCTGAATGGCGTTGGAATGCGGCGTTTAGTCAGGGTTCAGGAGAAATTGGCGACATGGCCCATTGGCTGCTGAAATCGGAAGCCGAAAGCTATGGCTGGGACGATCTGGTCCGCGATGGCGCGACCGAATGGGACGGGGTGCGCAACGCCGCCGCCGCCAAGCATCTGCGCACGATGGCGGTCGGCGACTCGGCTCTCTTCTATCACAGCGGAAAGGAGAAAGCGGCGGTCGGCATCGCGACGATCACCCGCGCGGCACGCGCCGATGGCGAGGATGGTCGCTGGGTTTCGGTTCGGGTCGCGCCCGACCGCCCCCTGCCCCGCCCCGTCACGCTGGCGGCGATGAAGGCGGACGCGCGCCTCGCCGACCTGCCCATGCTGCGCCAGTCGCGGCTATCGGTATCGCCCGTGGGGGACGCGGAATGGGCGGTGCTGATGGCGTTGGCTCGAAATTAATCCTCCCCTGCAAGGGGAGGGGGACCAGCGAAGCTGGTGGAGGGGTATAACCGCCAGCGATGAGTCCGATCATCAGCGGCGACACCCCTCCGTCAGGCCTACGGCCTGCCACCTCACCTTCCAGGGGAGGAATGTCCCGATCAGCCCATATTCCGTGCGTACTCCGCCGCTTCCTTGACCTGCTCCGGGGTGGGCCGCACCCCGGTATAGAGGACGAACTGCTCCAGTGCCTGGATGGTCGCGACCTCGGTGCCGGTAATGATCCGCTTGCCCAGGCCGCGCGCCACGCTCAGGAACCGCGTCTCGGGCGGATATTGGACCACGTCGAAGGCGATCTCCGCCTCGGCGATCATCGCCTCGGGAAAGGCGAGCTGGTCCTCATCCCCCCCCGTCATGCCGATCGGCGTGACGTTGACGAGCAGCGGCGCGCCCTCCGCCAATTCACCAGCCCAGGCAAAGCCATAGAGATCGGCCAGGGCGCGCCCGACCGCTTCGTTGCGCGCGACGATGGTGCCATGGCCGAAACCCGAATCGCGAAACGCCGCCGCCACCGCCTTGGCCATGCCGCCCGACCCGCGCAGCACGAAGGGCGTCGCGCGATCGATATCCGCGATCAACTCGACCACGGCGGCATAGTCGGTGTTATAGCCGGTCAGCCGCCCGTCATCGTTGACGATCGTATTCACGCTATCGATCGCCGCCGCCGACCCGGCAAGGCCATCGAGCATCGGGATCACCGCTTCCTTGAACGGCATCGAGATCGCGCAGCCCCGGATGTTCAGAGCCCGGATACCACCGACCGCCGCCGCCAGGTCGGTGGTGCTGAACGATTTATAGACATAATCGAGCCCGGTCAGCTCATAGAGGCAGTTGTGGAAGCGCGATCCAAAATTGCCGGGCCGCGCCGACAGCGACATGCACAGCCGCGTGTCGCGACCGATGGGGGGCTTGGTAGTCATTCCCGCTGTTTAGCCCAGCATCGTGGCGAGTGCATCCCTTGGCCTTCGACTTCGGCGCTATGCCCCGAAGTCGAAGCCCACGCCACAAGGTCACCGCAACAAGCTGGGATCGATCACCACATGCCGGATATGCTGCCGGTTCCACGTATAGGTCACATGCACCAGCCCGTCGCGCGTCTGGATCACCGCCGGATAGGCATAGCCGTCGGGCATCGGCCTGGCCTCCAGCGTCAGGGCGTTGCGCCAATGCACCCCGTCCTCCGACAACCCGATATTGAGCGGCCAGCGCGGGCCATCGCCGGGCGTATTCGGGGCATGGGCGCTGTGGTTATAGACGATCAACTGACGCCCGTCGGCCAAGGTCACCGCATCGGTGCCCGCATTGGGGTTGGGCAGGTCGATCGCCGCGATAGGGGACCAGGTGACGCCATTGTCCCGCGACCAGCTTTGCGCCAGCGCCCCCTGCCGCGTCCGCGCGACCAGTTCGAGCCCGCCGTCCTTGTGGAACAGGATGCTGGGCTGGATCGCCTCGATATGCATGGGTGAGGCGATGCGCGGGCCGACCGTCCAGTGCCGCCCCTGATCGGTGCTCCGCTCGATCCGCAGCGACCAGATATTGGCCTCCGCCGTTCCCTCTTCGCGGCTGGAGGGGGAGAGCCAACCACCGTCGGCGGCGATCACCGGCTTGTTCTTGATCGGCCCCAGCGCGCCGCCCGGCAACGGCTCGGGCGCTGTCCAGGTCCGACCGCCGTCGCCGGAGCGGATGACCATGCCCCACCATTCGCGCGGGTTGGGCCCGACCTTGTAATAGAGATGCAGCGGCCTGCCCGGCGCCTGGAACAGCACCGGGTTCCAGGTCGGATAACGCGTGTCGCCATGCGGTGACACGCCGTCCGCGACCGGTACCGGTGCGCTCCATCCCCCCGGCCCCCGCCGCGCGAACCAGATGCGGACATCGGGACGGCTCTCCCCCGATCCGGCGAACCAGGCGGCGGCCAGCGTCCCATCGGGGAGTTGCACCAGGGTTGAGGCATGGGCCTGAGGATAAGGGGCCTGCGCATCGACGAACTCGGACAACAGGATCGGCGATCGGCTCGCCGCCGTCGCCATCGGGGTCGCGACGACCAGCATGGGGGCCATCCAGGCCGCAAGCATCTTCATCCCGTCATTCTCCGCCGGAGCCATCTGGCGCGCGGATAGACGCTATCGCCGCATCTCGCCAGCGATCGTCCGGACCAGATCGCCCGCGGGCATGGCACGGGCGAGCGGCGCGCCCTGCCCCGCCCATTGCGCACCATAGCCATGCTCACCCCGCACCTTGGCGGCGGCGTTCAGCGCCTTTCCGGCGTCATAGGCGATGGGATAGGCGGGCGGGGCGGCGGACAGCCGCTCCCCCAGCGCGGTGAAGCGATTGGGCAGGCAGCGCGCGGGCCGCCCCGAAATCGCACGGGTCATGACGCTATGCGCCGCACCCTCCCCCATCAGCGCCGAGCGATAGGCCGCATCCGCCGCGCTTTCGGGACAGGCGATGAAGGCCGTGCCCAGTTGCGCCGCCACCGCGCCCAGCGCCAGCGCCGCCGACACGCTCGCGCCGTCCATGATCCCGCCCGCCGCGATGACGGGGCGGCCCGTGCGCACCGCCAGCAAGCGGGTCAGTGCCAACGTCCCCAGCCGATCGTCGCGCGCATCGGGATCGAAGACGCCGCGATGGCCCCCGGCTTCATAGCCCTGCGCGACCAGGGCATCGATCCCGGCCCGCTCCGCCGCCCGCGCCTCGTCCAGCGAGGTGACGCTCGCCAGCAACAGGCATCCCGCCTGTTTCAGCGCGGCGATTCGATCGCGGCCGGGCAAGCCGAAGTGAAAGCTGACCACCGCCGGGCGCTCCCGGATCAGCAACGCCAGCATGGCGTCGTCATCGACGAAGCTGGCATAGATGGCGCGCAGCCCTGGGGGCGGTTCGGCCCGCTGCTCGGCAAAGGCGGGGCGTAGGGCCTCGCACCACGCCGCCTCGCGCGCCGGATCAGGAGCGGGCGGGGCGTGGACGAAGAGATTGACGCTGAGCGGCCGCTCGGTCCGCGCGCGGGTTTCCGCGATCATGGCGGCGGCCTGCTCCACACCGCTCGCCCCCAGCGCGATCGCACCCAGCCCGCCCGCGTCGTTCACCGCCGCCGCCATGGCCGGGGTCGATACCCCCGCCATCGGCGCTTGGAGGACCGGGATGCCCGCGATCAGGTCGGTCAGGCACACCGGATCAGCGCGGCGCCTTGGCCCCCTCGATCGCGGCCTGCGGATCGACCGAGGGCGCGCCCTTGGCGGGGGTGCCGGTATTGGCGATCGATCCGGTATCGCCGCGCACATCCTCCTCGACCTTGTTCACCGCCGCGTCCGCGCCATTGGCCGGGGCGTCGCCTGCTGCGGATTCCTTGGCGGCCGGGGCGGCGGGCAGCGGCAGGTTCGATCCCTGCTGGTTGAGGTACAGGATCACGTTCGCGCGATCCTGCGGATTGGAGAGACCCGCGAAGGTCATCTTCGTGCCGGGCGCGAACTTGCGCGGCGAGGTCAGCCACGCGTTCATCTTGTCCCAGTCCCAATTGCCGCCGACCGCCTTCAGCGCGTCGGAGAAAGCGAAGCCCGCTTTCCCCTGCGCGATCGCCTCGCCCATCGTGGCATAGAGATTGGGGCCGATGCCGTTCGCGCCGCCCTGGTTGATCGTGTGGCAGGCGGCGCATTTCTTGAACACTTCCGCGCCCTTGGCCGCGTCGGCGGTGGGCAGGAGGGACGCGATCGGCACCTCCGCCGCGGCCCCGCCGCCGCCTTCGGCCTCGACGCCCTCGATCGCATAGCCCATTTTTTCCGGCCGTTCGTCGTGGAACATCATGCCGCCGACGATCGAAAGGCCCAGTGCCGCGCCTGCCGCGCCCAGCACCCATCCCGCGATCGTATTGGTCTTTAGGTCCATCGCTTTTCGCTGCCCCGCCAATATCTCTCCTGAACGCGGACCTTAGGTGCCGCTTTCGCGGACGGCAAGTTTTGTGTCTCGGCTTCCCGCCTTGATCGCGTGCCGCGCCGCGATTAGGCCGCTGGCCCATGGAAAATTACGCCGCCCCCGCCCGCCCGATCGTCGAGGCGATGACGAACGCCGCGCTGGCCGAGCCGCACCGCGCCGTCGCCTTTCAGGGCGCACCGGGCGCGAACAGCCATGTCGCGGCGATGGAGGCCTATCCCGACGGCCTGCCGCTGCCCTGTTTCGACTTCGCCGACGCGCTGGACGCGGTGAAGAGCGGCAAGGCCGACCGGGCGATCATCCCGATCGAGAATTCGCTGCACGGGCGCGTCGCGGACATCCATTTCCTGCTACCCGAATCCGGGCTGGCGATCGTGGGCGAGCATTTCCTGTCGATCCGCCACGCGTTGATGGCGACGGGCACCCGCGAGGAACTGGCCGAGGCGATGAGCCATCCGCAGGCGCTGGGCCAGTGCCGCCACTGGCTTCGCGCGCATGGCATCCGCCCGATCGTCTATGCCGATACGGCGGGCGCGGCGGCGCGCGTGGCGGAGATGGGCGACCCCCGCGTCGCCGCCCTCGCCCCGCGACGCGCGGCCGAACTCTACGGGCTGAACCTGCTGGCCGAGGATATTTCGGACGGCGAGCGCAACATGACCCGCTTCGTCGCACTGGCGCGGGGCAGCCAGCCGCCGGTCGGCGACGGACCGTGGATGACCAGCCTGATCTTCGAGGTGAAGAATATCCCCGCCGCCCTGTACAAGGCGATGGGCGGCTTCGCCACCAACGGCGTCAACATGACCAAGCTGGAAAGCTATCAGCGCGGCGGCAGCTTCGCCGCGACCGAATTCTATTGCGATGTCGTGGGCAAGCCCGGCGAACCCGCCTTCGACCGCGCGATCGAGGAATTGGGCTTCCACAGCAAATGGGTGCGGATGCTGGGTACCTACGCCCAGGCGCGCGAGCGGGGATAACGGGGTGCCCCATTCCTCCCCCGCAAGGGGAGGTGGCAGGCCGCAGGCCTGACGGAGGGGTGTCACGGTTAGCGGGGACACCCCTCCACCACCGCTTCGCGGCGGTCCCCCTCCCCTTGCAGGGGAGGACTTACCTGGCCCATGCCTCCAGCAGCGTATGCGCGATCGCATAGGACGGCGGCACGCCGAAGCGCGACGCATCCCCGGCCAGCGCCGCGCGAACCTCGTCCCGCGACACCCAGATCGCATCCTCCAACTCGGTCGTGTCGATGGTCAGCCGGTCATCCACCGCCTCCGCGACGCAGGCGATCATCAGCGACGACGGGAAGGGCCAGGGCTGGCTGGCGATGTAGCGGACATTCCTCACCCGCACGCCCGCTTCCTCGAACAACTCGCGCGCGACCGCTTCCTCGATCGATTCGCCGGGTTCCAGAAATCCCGCCAACGCGGAATAGCGCCCCGGCGGAAAGGCGGGCTGACGGCCGAGCAGCGCACGCCCTTCATGCTCCGCGATCATGATGACGACCGGATCGACGCGCGGGAAATGCTCGGTCCCGCACGCAGGGCATTTCCGTCCCCAGCCCGCGCGGAACGGCACCGTCTCCACCCCGCACCGCGCGCAGAAGCGGTGCCGCGCATGCCAGTCCACCACCGAGCGCGCCGCCGCATAGGTCGCCGCCTCCCCCGCCGCCAGCGCATGGAGCGCGGCGATCATCTCGAACGAACGGCCCACCGCCGGTTGGCCGGTCAGCCGCGCGAAATGCGGCACAGCGTCCTCGATGCCGAGCAGGACATGGTCCTCGGGCACGGCGTCGGGGGCGATAGCGGTCCAGACCAGCCGCCCCTCCGCCATCTCCGGCTGATAGTCGTTCAGGACCAGCAACCGCGCCGCCGGATCGGCCAGGGTCGCCGCGAACCCCTCGGGATCGTGGCGCAACGGATCGGCGCGGTCCAAGCGCCCGCCGGTAAAGCCGATCGTCACGGACGCGACCGCCCCAGATCCTGATAGAGCGCCGCCGCCAGATCGCGGCGGAGCGGATATCTGTCGGCGGGGAAATAATTGACCATCACCGTGCCGCGCAGATGCCGGGTCGGATCGACATAGGCGATGGTGCCCGCCGCTCCGCCCCAGCCATAGGTGCCCTTGCCCGGCCCGCCCGGCGTGTCGGCCAGCGTCACCGACCCGCCCGCGCCATAGCCGGTCGGCACCGCCACCGCGCTGCCCCCGGTCGATCCCGATACGCCGCCAAAGGTCACCCCCTGGGGCAACAGGTTGGACATGGCGAGGCCGACCGTCTCGGCCTTCATCACCCGCACGCCGTCCACCTCCCCGCCATTTTGCAGCATCTGGAGGAAGCGGTCATAGTCGCGCGCCGACATGACCAGCCCCGCGCCGCCATAGGGGAAACTCGGCGCCTGGAGGAACACCGATCTCGCCGCAGGATCGAGCGGCACCAGATTGTCGCCGAGGAAGGTGTAATTGCCGACCAGCCGGTTGGCCGCCGACGCGGGCACCTGCCAATAGCTGGAATTCATCTTGAGCGGGGTGAAGAGCCGCGTCTGCACGAACCGCTCGAACGGCATTCCCGACACCTTCTCGACCACCGCCGCCATCACGTCGAGGCCGATCGAATAGCTCCACTTCGTTCCCGGCTCGGCGATCAGCGGCAGGGTGGCGACCCGCTCGGCGAATTGCTGGAGGTTGGCGGGACGGGTCGGGCGGACCTGCGCCTCCACCCGCGCATTGGCGGCGAAGGGCACGATCCCCAGCCGCTCATATTCCTTGAGCAACGGCCCCTTGGTCACGATGCTGTATCCCAGCCCCGCCGTATGGGTCAGCAGGTTGCGGATCGTGATCGGCTTGGTCGCCGGGCGGCTGTCGAGCGAGGCGTCGGGGTCGGTCAGCACCCGCATCTGCCGATAGGCGGGATAGATGTCGGACAGCGGCTGATCGAGCTTTAGCTTGCCCTCCTCGATCAGCATCATCGCCGCCATGGCGGTGATCGGCTTGGTCATCGAATAGACGCGCCACAGGCTGTCGGGCGTGACGGCGGGGGCATTGGGCTCGACCCCCGTGCGCCCGGCGGACACGAACATCGCCGGCTTGCCCGGAAGCCCGATCGCGGCGACGATGCCCGGCATCTTCCCCGACCGGACATAGCTGTCGAACAGCGCCTGGGTCGTGGGCAGCGGGGCGACGGTTCGCGCCTGGGGTCGGGCTTGCGCGGCGACCTGCGCCGGGGCGGTGGCACTCAGCAGGGTCAGCATCACCCCGCCCGTCATCATCACACGGCGCATCATCGGCTTCAGACCCCTTTCAAACGATCGGCTGCCCGCGCGAACAATGTGGGCAGGCCAGCGGTTCCCAATTCGGCGATCGGCCACCATTCGCCCGCCCCCGAATCATCCGGTTCGCCCTCGCTCTTCGCAAGCGCCAATTCCAGCTCGAAATGGGTGAAGCCATGGACGACCGTCTCGTTCAGCATCGTCCAGGGCCCCTTGCCCGGCGCATCGGCCAGGCCCGGCCGATCGTCCTCCCAAGGCCCGGTAGGCAGCGCGCGCATCCCGCCCAGCATCCCCTTGTCCGGGCGGCGGACCAGCCAGACCCGGCCGTCCCGCTCGATCCAGAAGACCGTGCCGTGGCGATAGGGGCGCCTCTTCTTGGGGGCCTTGGCGGGCAGCGTCTCGGCGATCCCCTGCGCCCGCGCGTCGCAATCGGCGGCGAGCGGGCAGAGCAGGCATTGCGGCTTCTTCACGGTGCAGATGGAGGAGCCCAGGTCCATCATGGCTTGCGCGAAGTCCCCCGCGCGCGCGTCCGGCGTGATCCGGTCGGTCGCCTCGCGAATCGCCGGGCGCGCGGCGGGCAGCGGCGTCCGAATCGCGAACAGCCGCGCCACGACCCGCTCGACATTGGCATCGACCACCACCGCCCGCTCGCCGAACGCGATCGCCGCCACCGCCGCCGCCGTATAGGCCCCCAGCCCCGGCAGGTCGCGAAGCGCCGCCTCGGTCGCGGGGAAGCGCCCGCCATGCTCGGCGACCACCGCCCGCGCCGCCTTCACCAGATTGCGGGCGCGGGCATAGTAACCCAGCCCCGCCCAGGCAGCCATGATGTCCTCGTCCGACGCCGCCGCCAGGCTCGCCACATCGGGCCAGCGCTCCACCCAGGCGGTGAAGCGTGGGGTGACCGCCGCCACCGTCGTCTGTTGCAGCATCACCTCGGACAGCCAGACACGGTACGGATCGGGCGTCTCCCCCGGTTTGCTGCGCCAGGGCAGGTCGCGGGCATGCCGGTCATACCAGGCGAGCAACCGGGCGGCGGGCGTATCGGGCGATGATGAATGCTTGGCGTCCACCCGCCCGCTATGGCATGGGGGCGGATATGAGCAAGCGCGTCCGCGCCCCCCAGGAGCCGCCCCCCCGATCGAATCGCCCCCGCGCGGTGTCCGAACTGCTGCCCGCGATCGGCGGCGCGGCCTTTCGCCGCTTCGGCTTCGTGCAGAGCGCGATCGTCAGCCGCTGGCCGGATATCGTCGGTCCCCGCCTGTCGACCGCCAGCGCGCCCGAGTCGATCCGCTTTCCGCAGGGCGAGAAGCAGAATGGCGTCCTGACCCTGGTGGTGCGCGGCGCCCATGCGCCGATGATGCAGCATATCGCGCCCGAGATCATCGAGCGGGTGAACCGCTTCTTCGGCTATCCGGCGGTCGCACGGCTCCAGATCCGGCAGGGCGAACTGCCCATGGCCGCCCCCCGCCGCGCCGCGCCGCCCAAGCCCCAGCCGGTGCCGCCCGAAATGGGCGACGGGCTGCGCCAGATCGCCGACCCGGAACTTCGCGCCGTTCTCGAATCGCTCGCCGCAGGCGTCGCCGCGACGCGCGGCATCCCCAAGGTATCGTGATGCGCCTCTTCCTGTCGCTGGCCGCACTCGGCCTTTCGCTCTCCGTGGCCTCCAGCGCCAATGCCGCCCAGGCGCAGCGCAAGGTCGACTGGACGACCCATATCACCCAGACGCCTGCGGGCGCCTATGTCATCGGCAACCCCGATGCGCGGGTGAAGCTGGTGGAATATGTCAGCTATACCTGTCCGCACTGCGCCGCTTTCGTGAACAGCGCGACGCCGGTGCTGAAGGGCCAGTTCGTCCGCTCGGGCTCGACCAGCATCGAGATTCGCCATTATCTGCTCAACCGGGTCGATCTGGCCGCGTCGCTCCTCGCGCGTTGCGGCGGCGCGGGCAAGTTCGTCGGGCTGACCGAGACGCTGTTCGCGCAGCAGAAGAGCTGGGGCCAGCGCGCCATGGAGTTCGATCAGGCCAATGGCCAGCGCATCGGCACCTATCCGCTCGCGGCGCAGATGCGCGCGATCGCCGATGGCGCCGGGCTGACCGCGATCGGCAAGGCGGCGGGGCTTGGCGATGCGCAGATCACCGCCTGCCTGTCGGACCGCGCCGCCACCGACCGGATCGTCGCGATGACCAGTTCCGCCCCCGAAAGCATCGAGGGGACGCCGGGCTTCTTCATCAACGGCAAACAGGCGATGGGCGTCTTCACCTGGGATCGGCTGATGCCGCTGTTGCGCGCCGCCGGCGCCCGCTAATCTCTTCTTTTTCCTCGGAGCATATGTCGATGAAGTCTCGCCTTCTCCTCCTCGCCCTTCCGCTCGCCCTTGCGGCCTGTGGCGGCGGCAACGGCGACGCCAACAGCACTGCCCCCGCCGCTTCGCCGCTGCCCGCGATCGCCGCCCCTGCGGGCCAGGACTGGACCCAGGTCGTCAGCAAGACCGACGAAGGCTATGTGATGGGCAACCCCAATGCGCCCATCAAGCTGGTCGAATATGGCTCGCGCCTGTGCCCCGCCTGCGGCGCATTCGCGCGTGAGGGTTACGAGCCGCTGACGAACACCTACGTCAAGTCGGGCAAGGTCAGCTGGGAATTCCGCGAATTCCTGATCCACGGCGCGCCCGACCTGCCCCCGGCGCTGCTCGGCATCTGCGCGGGCGAGGCGACCTTCTTCCCGGTGCTGGAACAGATGTACCAGTCGCAGCAGGGCTTCAACGACAAGCTCCAGGCGATGAGCCCCGCGATGCAGCAGCAGCTCCAGAACGCCAAGCCGGTCGATGTCATCAAGGCGCTGGCCGATCAGATGGACCTGATCAACTTCGTCAAGCAGCGCGGTATCCCCGAAGCCAAGGCGCGCCAGTGCCTGAGCGACATGACGCAGATCGACCGCCTGACCAAGCAGACCCAGGATCGCGGCGCCGACGGCACGGTGACCGGTACGCCGACCTTCATCCTGAACGGCAAGCCGCTGAAGGGCGCGATCGGCTGGGCGGACGTGCAGGCGGCGCTGAAGAACGCGGGCGCGTAAGCAGGTCCGACTTTCGGATTGCGGGAAAGGCGGTCGGGCGAAGGTCCGGCCGCCTTTTTCCATGCCCCCCTTCGTACCCCGGCGGAGGCCGGGGCCTAGTTGCCATGTCTCCGATGGCGCGCGAAGCGGATGGCTGGGGAGCCAATGACGAGGCGGATCGCTGGGCCTCCCCCGCCTGTTTCGACGCCCTCCTCAGGCGCATCGAAACTGGGCCCCGGCCTTCGCCGGGGAACCGGGCCTTCCGATCGCTTCCCACCCCACCCCCCGTTCGCATTGTTCGGGGTCGAGGTGCGCGCCCCGCCGATTGAACTGCGCACTACCCATGGCCTTCGACTGCGCTCAGGCTGAACGGATGCAGGGAGCGGGGCACCGGGCTCGATCCTGGAAGGTAAGCCTCACGCCCCACCGCCGTTAGCACTGAGCGAAGTCGAAGTGCACGCCCCGCCCTCCCCCCGAGCGAGTCCCGTGGCCTTCGACTTCGCTCAGGCTGAACGACGATCGGGGAAGGTAAAGCGCACGCAAAAAAGGCCCGGGGATCATTCCCCGGGCCTTCTCTGGCTGTACCGCAAGGACAGGCCGGTCCGGTTCCCGGCGGGCAAGCCCCGCCGGTCCCCGATCCGACTTAGAAGTCCATGCCGCCCATGCCGCCCATGCCGCCACCGGCGGGCATGGCGGGCTTGTCTTCGGGCAGCTCGGCCACGGTGGCTTCCGTGGTGATGAGCAGACCCGCGACCGACGCCGCGTTCTGGAGCGCGGTGCGGACGACCTTGGTCGGGTCGATCACGCCGGCGGCGACCAGGTTCTCATAGGTGTCGGTCGACGCGTTGAAGCCGAACGAGGTGTCGTGCTGGTCGAGCAGCTTGCCCGACACGACCGCACCGTCATGACCGGCGTTCTGAGCGATCTGGCGAACCAGCGCGGTCAGCGACTTGCGAACGATGTCGATACCACGGGTCTGGTCGTCGTTGACGCCCTTGACGCCGTCGAGCGCCTTGGTCGCATAGAGCAGCGCCGTGCCACCACCGGGGACGATGCCCTCTTCGACGGCCGCGCGGGTCGCGTGCAGCGCGTCGTCGACGCGGTCCTTGCGCTCCTTCACCTCGACCTCGGTCGCACCGCCGACCTTGATGACGGCCACGCCGCCAGCGAGCTTGGCCAGACGCTCCTGGAGCTTCTCGCGGTCGTAATCGCTGGTGGTGTTCTCGATCTGCGCACGGATCGCCTCGGTGCGGCCCTTGATCGCTTCGGCATCACCCGCGCCATCGACGATGGTGGTGTTGTCCTTGTCGATCGTGACGCGCTTGGCGGTGCCGAGCATGCCGACGGTGACGGTTTCGAGCTTGATGCCCAGGTCTTCCGAGATCAGCTCGCCCGCGGTCAGGATGGCGATGTCTTCCAGCATCGCCTTGCGACGATCGCCGAAGCCCGGCGCCTTGACCGCCGCGACCTTCAGGCCGCCGCGCAGCTTGTTGACGACGAGCGTGGCCAGAGCCTCACCCTCGATGTCCTCGGCGATGATCAGGAGCGGCCGGCCCGACTGGACGACGGCTTCCAGGATCGGGAGCATCGCCTGGAGGTTCGACAGCTTCTTCTCGTGGATCAGGATGTACGGGTCGTTGAGTTCGACCGTCATCTTTTCCGGGTTGGTGATGAAATAGGGCGACAGGTAACCACGGTCGAACTGCATGCCCTCGACGACGTCGAGCTCGAATTCGAGGCCCTTGGCCTCCTCGACGGTGATGACGCCTTCCTTGCCGACCTTTTCCATGGCTTCGGCGATCTTCTCGCCGACTTCACGGTCGCCGTTCGCCGAGATGATGCCGACCTGGGCCACTTCCTGGCTGCCCGAGACGGGCTTGGAGCGCGACTTGATGTCCTCGACGACCTTCGTGACGGCGATGTCGATGCCGCGCTTCAGGTCCATCGGGTTCATGCCGGCCGCGACCGACTTCATGCCCTCGCGGACGATTGCCTGGGCCAGGACGGTCGCGGTGGTGGTGCCGTCACCGGCGATGTCGTTGGTCTTCGACGCCACTTCGCGCACCATCTGCGCGCCCATATTCTCGAACTTGTCCTTGAGTTCGATTTCCTTGGCGACCGAAACGCCGTCCTTGGTGATGCGCGGGGCACCGAACGACTTGTCGATCACGACGTTGCGGCCCTTGGGGCCCAGCGTGACCTTGACGGCATCGGCGAGGATGTCGACGCCCTTCAGAATGCGCTCACGCGCGTCGCGCGAAAACTTGACTTCCTTGGCTGCCATGGTGGCTACCCTTTCTCTGAAATTTCGTCACCCCAGCGAAGGCTGGGGTCTCGTGCGGGAGAAGATGCCAGCCTGCGCTGGCATGACGGGACTGTCCTCAGCCGATGACGCCGAGAATGTCCGATTCCTTCATGATCAGCAGGTCTTCACCGTTCACCTTGACCTCGGTGCCCGACCATTTGCCGAACAGGATGCGGTCGCCCGCCTTCACGTCCAGCGGGGTCAGCTTGCCGTCTTCGGCCTTCGCACCCGAACCGGCGGCGACGACTTCGCCCTCCTGGGGCTTTTCCTTGGCGGTGTCGGGGATGATGATCCCGCCAGCCGTCTTTTCCTCGGCCTCGACGCGACGGACGAGAACGCGGTCGTGCAACGGACGAAAGTTCATTGCCATGTCCCTTTATCTGGCATGTTACACTTTTCTGGCACTCGAGCCATGCGAGTGCCAACACCCCGGATATGTGAACGACGGTTCAGGGCGTCAACGGTCCATCCCAAAAAATTTCGACGGGCCGCCCGAAAGCCGGGAACAAAATCATAGGCCATCCACATCCGTATTGGCCCCATAATACGGGCCATTGCCCAGCCTTCGCGGCTGGGCTAGCCATGCCTGATGACCGACGCTCGCGCAGACGCTCTTCCGCCCGCCTCCCCGCTCGACCAGGATTTCAGTCGCCCGGGGCGCAAGCCCGGCAAGCGCAGCGGCTGGCGGATCGTCAAGGCGGCGTGGCGGCTGCTGGTGGGGATCAAGGATTTCCTGGTCCTGGCGGCGATGCTGCTGTTCTTCGGACTGATCTTCGCAGCGCTCAATGCGCGGCCGGGGACGAAGGCGATCAGCGACGGCGCGCTCCTCCTCAAGCTGGACGGCCCGATCGTCGAACAGCCCGAGACGATCGCGCCGCTCGCGCTGCTGTCGGGCGGCGACACGCCGCGCCAATATCGCCTGCGCGACGTGGTGCGCGCGATCGACACCGCCAGGGGCGATGGCCGGGTGAAGCTGCTGGTCCTCGACCTCGACGCGTTCGGCGGCGCCTATCCGGCGACGTTGCAGGAGGTCGGCGATGCGATCACCCGCTTCCGCAAGAGCGGCAAGCCGGTGCTGACCTATGCCACCGCCTATACCGACGGCGCCTATCGCCTGGCATCGAATGCCAGCGAGATCTGGGTTAATCCGCTGGGCGGCACGCTGTTCGCGGGGCCGGGCGGCAACCAGCTTTACTATAAGGGGCTGATCGACAAGCTGGGCGTCAACACCCATGTCTATCGCGTCGGCAAGTTCAAATCCTTCGTGGAGCCCTATATCCGCACCGACCAGAGCCCCGATGCGCGCGCCGCGTCGCAGGCCCTGTACGGTACGCTGTTCGCCCAGTGGCGCGAAGCCGTCGCCAAGGCGCGGCCCAAGGCGCAGATCGACGCCTTCCTGTCGCAGCCCGACCGCGCGGTGCTCGCTACCCACGGCAATATCGCCGAGGCCAATCGGAAGGCCGGGCTGGTCGACAAGCTGGGCGACCGCATGGCCTTCGGCAAGCGGGTGGCGGAGATCGCCGGGGTCGAGGCGAACAAGCCCGCGGGCAGCTTCCGCACCATCTCCTATGCCTCCTGGGTACGTGCCAATCCGCTGCCCACCAGCGGCGACGCGATCGGCGTGCTGACCGTCGCGGGCGATATCGTCGATGGCGAAGCGGGCCCCGGCACCGCCGCCGGAGAGACGGTGTCCAAGGCGCTGCTCGACGGGCTGGCCGCCAAGAAGCTGAAGGCGCTGGTCGTGCGCGTCGATTCGCCGGGCGGCTCGGTGCTGGCGTCCGAGCAGATCCGCCAAGCGATCCTGGAGGCCAAGCGGCAGAAGCTGCCGGTCGTCGTCTCGATGGGCGGTCTGGCCGCGTCGGGCGGTTACTGGGTCTCGACCCCCGCCGACATAATCTTCGCCGAGCCGGGGACGATCACCGGGTCGATCGGCATTTTCGGCATCATCCCGACCTTCGAGAACACGCTGGCCAAGATCGGCGTGACCACCGACGGGGTGAAGACCACGCCGCTGACCGGCCAGCCGGACGTGCTGGGCGGCACCACGCCGATGCTCGACACCATCCTTCAGGCGGGGATCGAGAATGGCTATCGCCAGTTCCTGACCCGCGTCGCCCAGTCACGCCACATGACGCCGGAAAAGGTCGACACCATCGCGCAGGGGCGGGTGTGGGACGGCGGCACCGCGCGTCAGATCGGCCTGGTCGACCGCTTCGGCAATCTGTCCGACGCCATCGCCGAGGCTGCGCGCCGCGCCAAGCTGGACCCCGCCAAGGTCCATGCCGAATATCTGGAGAAGAAGCCGGGCTTCGCCGCGATGCTGGCCGAAGGGTTCGACAGCGACGATGACAGCCAGCAGGGCGGCGACGTCTTCGCCATCGCCGCCGCCGAACGCCGTGCGGTCGTGGCGCGGGCGCTGGGCGACGTGACCCGGCTGGTGCGCGGCGGGTCGGTGCAGGCACGTTGCCTGGAATGCGGTGGCCTGGGCCCGATGGCCAGGCCGGGCGATCAGCGGTTGCTCGACATGGTGATCGCGAAGCTGGGGCTGTAACGCCCCCCACCCCCCGTTCAGCCTGAGCGAAGTCGAAGGCCACGCCCCGCCCGATCGGCAAGCGTTATCCCATGCACTTCGACTTCGCTCAGTGCGAACGGGGTGTGGGATTGGCACTTCCCGAACCGCCGCCCTTCACGCTAGGCAGGTCCATCACTTCCGGAGTCCCCGCCCAGCATGATCGCCATCCGCGCCGCCCGCCCCGATGACGCCGCCGCCATCGCCGCCATCTATGCCCCGCATGTTCTGGCCGGTGTCGTGTCGTTCGAGACCCAGGCCCCGGATGCCGACACGATGCGCGCGCGGATGGAGGGGGCGGACGGCCTTTATCCCTGGATCGTCGCGACCCTGGCGGACGAACAGGGGAATGAGGAGGGCGTGATCGGCTATGCCTATGCCGCCCGCTTCCGCGAGCGCGAAGCCTATCGCTGGGTGGTGGAGACGACCATCTATGTCGCCGACGTGTCGCAGCGTTCGGGCATCGGACGGCTGCTTTACGAGGCTTTGGTCGACACGCTGACCGCGCAAGGATTCACCCAGGCGATGGGCGTGATCGCGCTGCCCAATGACGGTTCGATCAAGCTGCACGAAGCGGTCGGTTTCCGCCGCGCGGGCGTGTTCCGCGAGGTCGGGCACAAGCATGGCCGCTGGATCGACGTCGGCTATTGGCAACGCGAACTCGCCGAACCCGCCCCCCATCCCGCCGAACCCAAGCGCTTCGCCGATGTCGGCGTGGTCCGCGATCCGGTGTCGGCGAAGCATCGCCAGGGCTGATCGACCCTCACCCGTCAGCGGAATACAAAGAACGCCCCGCCGGGCTTCCAATCGATCCGCTTGATCCAGACCGAGGCGACGGGCTGGCCATCGGCGGCGATGGCGGGCCGAAACCTGGCTCGCTTCGTCGCCGCTTCGCAGGTCGCGTCCTGGAACGCCTTGTCGCCCCCGGCCTTGGCCACTTCGCATTTCTGGACATTGCCGTCCGTTCCGACCAGCAGGCGAATGATGACGGCGCCCCCCATGCCCATCTGGCTCAATCCCGCCGGATAATCGTCGGGCCGGAACCAGCTGACAGGGCTCTCGACGGGCTCCGGCCCACTCTTCAACTGGCGTTGCTGAACCGGATCGAGCCCCCAGGAGGCGATCAGATTGTCCGAACATTTGTCGAGCGCGGCGAGCGCGTTCGCCATCGCCCCCAAATCCAGCCGGATGGCGTAGCGTCGCACGAAATTGATGCCCAACATGGTCGGCTTCCCCGCCGCGACATCCCCGCGCAAAGCCTTGGGCAGATCGACATCGGGACTGAACCGAAGCGTGGCGGGCGTGTTACGCATCCCCGCAAAGCCCTGCGCCCGCATGCCGGGGACTTCGGCGACGGTCGATGTCGACACCGACACCGCCTGCTTTTCATCGGTCGCGGGAATATGCGGCCCGGCCAGCGCCATTTCCAACCGGTCCAGGACATCATAGCGCGCGATCTGGAGCAGGATCTGCTCCTTGCCCTCACCGAACGTCCGCAACAGGCGGCATTCGGTCGGCGCGTAATCCATGTTCCATTTGGACGTCGGCACCATGGGAGGCTTGGGCTCCGCAGCGAAGAGCATGGACGATGTCATCGTCCCCAATATCGCCGCGCCCCCGGCAAGTGCCAAAGCCATTCGACCGCGCATCATTCCCCTCTCCCTCGGTTCGACCGGACCGGCCGATCGCCCGGCAGGATGCCATGACCCGTCCCACGGCCCAACGATATTGTGAAGCACTCGGCCTTTTCCTCTGCCGCCCTGTCCCCACCATACCAATCTAAGGCTTGGCTTTGCGCACCCGCTTTGGCTAACGCCGTGGGTGAACCCCGTTGGGGACGCTAGAAAGGAACAGGCATCATGGCTGCCGACTGGTCGACGATCGAATCGCTCCCGCAGACCCCGCTTCTCGATCTTTTCGCGAATGATCCCAATCGGCTGGCATCGCTCAGCCTGGACGTGGCGGGTATCCATTTCGACTGGTCCAAGACCCATCTGACGCCCGACGCGGTCGCCGCCTTCGCCGAACTGGCCAAGGCCAAGGGGCTGGCCGCCAAGCGCGACGCGCTGTTCGGCGGCGAGGTGGTCAACGTGACCGAAGGCCGCGCGGTCGAGCACACCGCCGAGCGTGGCGAGGGCAAGGCCGAGAGCGTCGCCACCGCCCGCCAGTCCCACGCCCGGATGCGCGCGCTGATCGACGCGATCGAGGCCGAGGCGCTGGGGCCGATCCGCCATGTCCTGCATATCGGCATCGGGGGCTCGGCACTTGGCCCCGACCTGCTGGTCGACGCGCTGGGGCGTGACAGCGACCGCTACGACGTGGCGATCGTGTCGAACGTCGACGGCGTCGCGCTGGAGGAGGTGTTCAAGCGCTTCGATCCCGCCGCCACGCTGCTGGTCGTCGCGTCCAAGACCTTCACCACCACCGAGACGATGCTCAACGCCACCTCGGCGCTGCAATGGATGACCGAGCATGGGGTCGAGGATCCCTATGGCAAGGTGATCGCGCTGACCGCCAACCCCGACAAGGCGGTCGAATGGGGCGTGGACGAGACGCGCATCCTGCCCTTCGCCGGGTCGGTCGGCGGGCGTTATTCGCTCTGGTCGACCATCGGTTTCCCGGCCGCTTTGGGCCTGGGCTGGGATGCGTTCGAGGAACTGCTGGAGGGCGCGGCCGAGATGGATCGCCATTTCCGCCTGACCGACCTCAGCCAGAACGCCCCCGCGCTCGCCGCCTTTGCCGACCTTTACTACACCCAGGTCCGCCATGCCGAGACGCGCGCGCCCTTCGCCTATGACGAGCGGCTTCGCCTCCTGCCCTCCTATCTCCAGCAGTTGGAGATGGAATCGAACGGCAAGGGCGTGACGGTCGATGGCCAGCCGGTCGGCCGTCCCACCGCCGCGATCACCTGGGGCGGGGTCGGCACCGATGCGCAGCATGCGGTGTTCCAGTTGCTCCATCAGGGCACCCACCTCGTCCCCGTCGAGTTCATCGCCGTCATCGAGCCCGGCGATGTGCTGAGCGAGGATCATCATCGCCAGTTGCTGCTCAACGCCTTCGCGCAGGGGGCCGCGCTGATGAAGGGCAAGACGGTCGACGATCCCGCGCGCAGCTATTCGGGCGACCGTCCCTCCTCGACCATCCTGCTCGACACGCTCGACCCGCGCACGCTCGGGGCGCTGATCGCGTTCTATGAGCACCGTGTGTTCGTGAACGGCGTGCTGCTGGGCATCAACAGCTTCGATCAGTTCGGCGTCGAACTGGGCAAGGAAATGGCCAAGGCGGCGGATCAGGGCGGGCAGGACTTCGACCCCTCGACCGAGGATTTGATCCAGCGGGCGTTCGGCGCGTAACATTCCTCCCCTGCAAGGGGAGGTGGCAGGGCGCAGCCCTGACGGAGGGGTGTCACCGCCAGCGACCATGCCCCTCCACCACGCCCTTCGGGCGCGGTCCCCCTCCCCAAGCACAGCTTGGGGAGGAATTTGAATTTCCGATCACTGTCAGGGGGACGCTGAACTTGGCTCGGCGTCCCCCGTTGTGCTTTTAGGGGGACCTGTCGTCCCCAATTCCCCGGAGAAGTCTTTCCCATGGCTGAGTATGACTATGACCTGTTCGTCATCGGGGCGGGCTCCGGCGGCACGCGGGCGTCGCGGGTCGCGGCGGCGCATGGCGCGCGCGTGGCGGTGGCCGAGGAATACCGCGTCGGCGGCACCTGCGTCATTCGCGGCTGCGTGCCGAAGAAGCTGCTCGTCTATGGCGCGCATTTCGCCGAGGACCTGAAGGACGCGCGCCGCTTCGGCTGGCAGGTGCCCAGTGACTGCGAATTCTCTTGGGAGACGCTGCGCGACAACGTCCTGTCCGAAGTCGATCGGCTGAACGGCGCCTATAAGAAAACGCTGGAAAGCCACAATGTCGAGATCATCGATCAGCGCGCCACCGTCACCGGTCCGCACAGCGTCCGCCTGGCCGACGGGACCGAGAAGACCGCCGAGCGCATCCTGATCGCGGTCGGCGCGCACCCCGCCGTTCCCTCCTGTCCCGGCCACGAACATGGCATCACCTCCAACGAGGCGTTCCATCTCGACAGCATCCCGAAACGGGTGCTGATCGCGGGCGCGGGCTATATCGCCAACGAATTTGCCGGCGTCTTCCATCAGTTCGGCGCGCATGTGACCCTGATCAACCGCAGCAAGGAGATCCTGCGCGGATACGACCTGACCATCCGCGACCGGCTGCTCCAGATTTCGATGATGAAGGGGATCGAGTTCCGCTTCGACGCGACGTTCGAGGGGATCGAGAAGCAGGCGGACGGCTCGCTCAAGGTCTCCATGTCGGGCCACGCCCCGATCGAGGTCGATCTGGTCATGTTCGCGACCGGTCGCGTGCCCAACACCCATGGCCTGGGGCTGGAAACGGCGGGCGTCGAATTGGACGATCACGGCGCGGTGAAGGTGGATGAGGACAACCGCTCGACCTGCCCCAGCATCTATGCGGTGGGCGACGTCACCAACCGGGTGCAACTGACCCCCGTCGCGATCCGCGAGGGACAGGCCTTCGCCGACACCATCTTCGGCAACAAGCCGACCAGGGTCGATTACGAATGCATCCCCGCTGCGGTGTTCAGCCATCCGCCGATGGCGGGCGTCGGCCTGACCGAGGCGCAGGCCAAGCAGAAACTGGGGTCGGTCCGCGTCTACACCTCCGACTTCCGCCCGATGAAGAATGTGCTGGCGGGCCGCGAGGAGCGCTCGCTCTACAAGATGGTGTGCGACGGCGACACCGACCGGGTCGTGGGTCTGCACATGATCGGGCCCGACGTGCCGGAAATCCTTCAGGCCGCCGCCGTCGCGGTCAAGGCGGGTCTGACCAAGGCGCAGTTCGACGCGACCGTCGCGCTGCACCCGACCATGGCCGAGGAACTGGTGCTGATGCGCTGAACCCGCCTTGCGGGATGGAGCGGATGCCGCTCTGTCCCGCCAAGGCACAAAGGGCCGATATGTGACAAATTATATATCGCGCTATATTTTATCGCGATTTAATATTCGGACGGTATAAGCAAGGCCGACTCGATGCGCGGGCTTTGGGCAGGATGGCCATGGAAAGCGGAATGAACGATCAGACCACCACGTTCGAACAGGTGATCGCACTCGCCATCGCGGCGATGGAGGGCGCGGATGCGCTGGGCCACAGGCTGGCGGGCAATCACATCGCGGCCGGTCTCGACATGCTACGCGCCGCCCATCGAAAGCGGGAAGACGAGCGCCTTTCGGCCTGAGCCCGGTCGGCCAGGGTCGGCTCGGTCAGACCGCCTCCTCCATCCCGTCGTCAGCGCGCTGGCGCGACGATAGGCGGGGTGGTCGTCCCATCGATGACCGCGACGGCCCGATCGAAATCGCCATAGCCCGCCATATGGCCTTGATCCGGCGTCACGGTCACGCCGAACGCGCGATTCGCCGCCTCCTCCAGCATTCAGCGAGCGATCCGGCCGCGTGACCGAGGGTTGGTATAGAGCATCAGGTCGGCGGCCATTTCGTCTCTATTGCGATCACGATTGCGCTGGCGCGGTCATGCGCGATCCAGATGACGGTGCAAAAAGGCGATCGTCCGGTCCCAGGCCTGCTTCGCGGCAACGGCATCATAGCGTTGGGCGGAGCCGTCATTGTTGAAGGCATGATCGACGCCCGGATAGGTGAAGGCCTCGACCGGCTTGCCCGCCGCCCGCAAGGCCGTGACCCAGGGTTCGCCGGTCGCGTTCACCCGCGCATCCTTGCCCGCATAATGGAGCATGAGGGGCGCTTGCACCCTGGCGGCCTCCGACGGGGCGGGAGCGGGTCCATAATAGGCGACGCCCGCCGCTAGGGCCGGCCCCGTCGCCACCGCCAGCCGGTTGACGAACGCCCCGCCCCAGCAGAACCCCACGGCACCGACCCGGCCGGTGCCCGCCCTGTCACGGGCGGCATGCTCGATCATCGCCCGCGCCTGGGCGAGCGCCAGATCATAGTCGAGCGAGCCGATCAGCGTTCGCGCGCGATCCTCATCGGCCGGGGTGCCGCCTTGCGGTGCGAGCAGATCGGGCGCGACGGCATGGAAGCCCGCCAGCGCCATACGCCGCGCGACATCCTCGATATGCGGGGTGAGCCCCCGATTCTCATGGATGACCAGCACCGTGCCCAGCCGCTTCTTCGCGCCCTTGGGCATCGCGATATAGGCCGCCGAGCGGGCGCCCGCCTCCATGCCCTCCCGCCGGTCGATGCGCAGGCGCGTGTCATGCGGATCGACGATCGCAGCCGCCACCGGGCTGGCGGCGATCCCCAGGATCAGCGCCTCTGCCGCCGCCACCGATCCCGCCAGCGCGGTCATCTGGCGAAGCAGGGTTCGCCGGTCGTGATGCTCATGGGTGAAGGCGTCGTAAATCCGGACGGCCTGGTCGTGCAGCGCATCGGTCATGCGGACTTCCTCCCTTCGGCCTGGTCGGTCGTTCGCTGGGACGCGGGTGATGGCCGTGAGAGGAGTGTAAACGGCGTGGGATCAGAGGGCTAGTGCGGGATTGGGGTACAGGGATTCCCGTGGCCTTCGACTTCGCTCAGGCCGAACGGACGTTGGGGGGCAGGAAGACCTGGAGCCGATCCGAGCCCCTCCCCTTCAGGAGAGGGGTGGCTCGACCTGCTATCATCCCGATCCAGGATATCAGGCGAGGCGATTCAGAGACATGGCCCCCAACCACCGTTCCGCCTGAGCGAAGTCGAAGGCCACGCGACCACCCCAAAGAAAAAGGACCGCCCCCGTGTCAGGAACGGCCCTTTCCGCAACCGGAAACCGGATCAGGCCCCGAGCGGACTCGGCGAACCGAAGGGCCCCGCCCCGCGACGGGTCTTCGGGATCGACGTCCCCGCCTTGGCGATCGGCACCGCCTTCGCCTTGGGATCGTCGCGACCGATATCGTCGCCCGCGATCAGCTTCTTGATCTCATCGCCCGACAGCGTCTCATATTCGAGCAGCGCACCCGCCAGCAGATGAAGCTGGTCGACATGCTCGGTCAGGACATGCTTGGCGCGGTGCAGGCCGCCCTCGACGATCGACTTGATCTCGTCGTCGATCAGTTGCGCGGTCTGGTTGGACATGCGCACCGGCTGGCTGGACGAATAACCCAGGAAGCTTTCGCCTTCCGGCTGCGCATATTCGACCGGGCCGACCTTGTCCGACATGCCCCATTTGGTGACCATGTCGCGGGCGAGACCCGTCGCATATTGAATGTCGCCGCTGGCACCGCTCGACACCTTGTCATAGCCGAAGATGATTTCCTCGGCGACACGACCGCCCATGGCGACCGCCAGGTTCGCGTACATCTTGTCGCGGTGATAGCTGTACGAATCCCGCTCGGGCAGGCGCATCACCATGCCCAGCGCGCGGCCGCGCGGGATGATCGTCGCCTTGTGGATCGGGTCCGAGGCGGGTTCGTGCAGCGCGATGATGGCATGGCCCGCCTCGTGATAGGCGGTCATCCGCTTCTCGTCCTCGGTCATGACCATGGAACGACGCTCCGCGCCCATCATGACCTTGTCCTTGGCTTCCTCGAACTCGGCATTGGCGACCAGACGCTTGCCCTTGCGCGCCGCCATCAGCGCCGCCTCGTTGACCAGATTGGCCAGGTCCGCTCCCGAAAAGCCCGGCGTACCACGCGCGATGACGCGGGCGTCGACGTCGGGGGCCAGCGGCACCTTCTTCATATGGACTTCGAGGATCTTCACGCGGCCATCGATGTCGGGACGCGGCACCACGACCTGACGGTCGAAACGGCCGGGACGCAGCAGCGCGGGGTCGAGCACATCGGGGCGGTTGGTCGCGGCGATGATGATGATGCCCTCATTGGCCTCGAAACCATCCATCTCGACCAGCAGCTGGTTCAACGTCTGCTCGCGCTCGTCATTGCCGTTGCCCAGGCCCGCACCGCGATGGCGACCCACCGCGTCGATTTCGTCGATGAAGACGATGCAGGGGGCGGACTTCTTGGCCTGCTCGAACATGTCGCGCACGCGGCTGGCGCCGACGCCGACGAACATCTCGACAAAGTCCGAACCCGAAATGGTGAAGAAGGGCACGCCCGCCTCACCCGCGATCGCGCGGGCGAGCAGCGTCTTGCCGGTGCCCGGCGAGCCGACCAGCAGCGCGCCCTTCGGAATCTTGCCGCCCAGACGGGCGAACTTCGACGGGTCCTTCAGGAACTCGACGATTTCCTGCAACTCGTCGCGCGCCTCGTCGATGCCGGCCACATCGTCGAAGGTCACCTTGCCCTCCTTCTGGGTCAGCATCCGGGCGCGGCTCTTGCCGAAGCCCATCGCGCCGCTGGCCCCGCCGCCCTTCTGCATCTGGCGCAGCACGAAGAAGGCGATGCCGATGAACAGGATGAAGGGCAGCGAATTGTACAGCATCAGCATCCAGACCGAGGGCGCTTCCTCGGTCTTGGCGGTGAAGGTCACGCCCTGCTTGCGCAGGCGCGGGATCAGTTGCGAATCGGGAACCGGCGTGGTCTTGAACCGCTCACCCGACGACAGCGTACCGGTGATCGTATCGCGCGAGATGGTGGCGGTCTTCACCGTCCCCTCGTCCACCTTGTCGAGGAAGGTGGAATATTCGATCTGGTTGCCGCTCTGCGCCGAGGAACCGGCGCCCGACAGACTGACGAACAGGGCGAGCGCCATCAGGATGCCTACCCAGATCAACAGGCTCTTCATCCAGGGGTTGCCGCCCCCATTGGGATCGGGGCTCTGCTGCTTGTCGTTGTCATTCATAGGTGCCGGATACCTTTCAGCCACCAAGATAGGCATGGCGAGGTTAATGGCAATGGAACAACGCCGATCAATGTGATCGGTGGGACGGACTTCATTCCTCCCTGCGCGAAGCGCGGGGAGGGGGACCGCCGCGAAGCGGTGGTGGAGGGGCATCAAGGCCTGCCATATGGCGCATCGATAGCGACATGGCCCCTCCACCCCCGCTGACGCGGCGGTCCCCTTCCCCAAGCAAGCTTGGGGAGGAATTGGAGGATCAACCCGTTCGGCGCGGGGGTGCGGGGCGGAAGCGCCAGACGCCGGAGCGAACGCTGGCGATCACCCCCGCCTGGGTCGCGCGGCTGCCATGGTGGAGCGCTTCGAGCAGCTTCTCGATATTGCTGCCCTCGCTCCAGGCGGGCGACTCGATCGCCGCGGCGGCACGGACCGTGCCGATCGCGCGGCGGGCCAGCCTGCGCCCCAGTTCGCGGGGCAGGTCGGCGGCCTGGATGCGGACATTGTCGCCGTCTATCTGAACCCGCTGATCCCATAGCCAGTCGACGGTCGCGCGAAGATCGGTGTCCGCCTCCGCCAGTTGCTGCGCCGCACGCGCCAGTTGCGCCACGCCCAGCCATTCATGGCCGTCGAGCAACTGGCGGAACCGGGTGCGGTCGTGACGCGGATCGTGATTGGCGGGATCGTCCACGAACGGCGCTTCCGCCCGCCGCACGATCTGGCGCAACTCGGCCCGTCGCCAGTCGAGCAGCGGACGCAAGACCACCGCGCCCGCGATCACCGTCCGCGCACGCACGCCCGACAGGCCCGACAGCCCCGCCCCGCGCGCCGCGCGCATCAGGAAGGTCTCCGCCTGGTCGTCGGCATGATGCGCGGTCAGGATCGCCGCCGCGCCGATGGCCCGCGCCTGTTCGGCGAGCAGCGCATAGCGGGCGTCTCGCGCCTGCGCCTGGATGCTGGCCCCCGCGATTGCCTCCGAAGGGCGTAAGGCGTGATGCGGCACGCCCAGCTTCGCGCAATGCTCCGCCACCATCCGCACCTCATCCGCCGCCTCGGGGCGAAGGCCGTGGTCCACCGTCGCCACCGCGATCCGTCCCGGCAGCGCCGCCGCCGCCAGCGTCAGCATCGCCATGCTGTCGGGACCGCCCGACACGGCCAGCAACAGGGGCGCCGCATCGGCGGAAGGATCGTGAAGAAGCGTCAGATCGGCGGCAAAGCGCGCAATCTGATCGACGGCCGTGGCATCGGTGGCCATGATGCTCTCAAATCTGGTCAGGGACGCGCGCGCTCTGGCCCTTCCGGAGGACGGGCGCAAGGGATTTTGCGCTGGCCATCGTCACCGAACTCCTCCCCTGCAAGGGGAGGGGGACCATGCGAAGCATGGTGGAGGGGTGTCCCCGTTGGCCGTGACACCCCTCCGTCAGGGCTTCGCCCTGCCACCTCCCCTGCAAGGGGAGGAATGATCATCGATCACTGGCACTTGGCGGCGGTGCGTCCGGCGGTGATCTGCGACTTCATCGAAGCGGACAGCTTGGCGCCGTACACGTCGGACAGTTCGTCATAGACCTTGCAGGCGTCGGCGGCCTTGTTCAGCTTGGTCAGCGCCTGGCCCAGATAGAGCAGGCTGTCGGGCGCGCGCTCGCCGTCCGGGAATTTCTTGTAATTCTCGTAGAACGCCATCGACGCCAGGCTGGGCTTGCCGGAGTCGAGATAGGTACGGCCCAACAGATTCTGGGCATAGCTGGCGCGGCGGCTCTTGGGATAATCCGCGACCACCTTCTTCAACTGCGTCTCCGCCTCGGCATAGCGCTTGGCCGTCCACAGGCGATAGCCATAGAGATAGGCGTCCTCCGCCGCATCACCGGTCGAGGGCTTGTCCACCGCCGCGCCACCCGTCGCGGGGGCGGTGCTGGCGGTGTCGCCGGTCACGACCGAAGCCGCCGCCGGACTCTTGCCGCCCGTGGACGCCGCCGGGGCCGAATCGAGCGGCGCGCTCTGCCCGGCGGGCGCGATCGGCGCGGGGCCGGACTCCAATGCCTTCAGCCGCGCCTCGGTGCCGCGCCTATAGGCGTCGAACTGGTCCTGAAGCTGGCGGGTGCGATAGCCATTCTGTTCGATCTGACCGGTCAGGCTCGCCATCTGCTCTTCCAGCGAGGTGACGCGCGCGGTCAGGTCGCTCAGCGCGCTCGACGCGGGAACGCCGGGGGCCTGCGCCTGGGTCTGCGGCGCGGTGATCTCTGGCTGGACATAGCCGCCCGCGCCGTTCGGAAACACCTTGCGCTGGACCGCGCGCATTTCGCTTTCCAGCTTGCCGACGCGGCCCTCGACATTGGACTGCGCCATGGCGGCGGTCGGCAGGATCGTCAGGGCCGCGATCCCGGCCAGCAACAGATTACGCATCGGTCTCACCCCCCGCTGGGCATCATCAAGAACATAACGGACGCTATCCTGCTCCGTCACGGCTGTCTCCAGCCTGAAGGAGCCGGCCCCTTACAGATCGGCCGGGGCCGTGGTGGCGGTGGTCGGCGATGGCGCGGGGGCCGGAGCCGTATCGCCCGCCTGCTCCGACGAAGGCCATCGCGCCGACCGCTCGCGCGTCGTGCTGCGGCCCGTGCCGGTCGCCGCCGTCGTGGCGGACGGCACGTGCGCGCCGGACAACCGCGCCGCGATCGAGGCGGGGTCGAGCCGCACATCCTTGATCGCCCGCGATCCGTCGCCCAGCGGCGCAAGCTCCTTGCCGTCCAGCGTCACGCCCAGCTTGTCGGGACGCCCCACATTGAGCAGCGGCCCCTTGGCATTGGCAGGCACCTCATATTGTTCGCCGGGCTTCAGCGTGCCCATCTTCAGCGTGACATTGTCCGCATCATAGACCCGCAGCCAGACCTCGCCCTTGGCGGTCAGCACCACCTTGCCCGCCGTCACCGGGGTCGGGCTGGGCGCCGGGGCGGCTGCGGCCTCGGTCGCGTTGGTCAGCGGGGTGGCGGCGGGCACCTCCTGCGCGGTGCGGTCGCGGCGGAACAGGTCGGTTCCGTACCACAGCCCCGCGATGATCAGCAGCGCCAGCGCCAGCCCGACCCCGACGATCGCCAGACCGCGCGAGGGAACGCGGGCGGGATCGGCGATATCCTGCGGCACATATTCGGTGGTACGGCGACCCAGCCGGTCGACATCGGCACGCACCGCCTGTGCGATCGCGACCTCGTCCGCGCCGACCGCACGGGCATAGGCCTTGGCGAAACCGACCGCATAGGTGGCCGACGGCAGGCTCTGATAATCGGATGCCTCGATCGCCGCGAGATGGCGACTGGGGATGCGGGTGCGAGCCCCGATATCGCCCAGCGAAAGCCCCTGCGCCTCACGCGCCGTGCGCAGGACGTCACCGGCGCGGGCAGGTGCCGCCGGTGCGGCATCGTGGCCGGGATTGACCTCGTCCATTCTCAACTCCGAAGTGACCATGGCCCACCCCATGATCGCGGTCGTTCTTTCAGAGCCCCGTGCGCAAGTCAACGCGGGGCCCCGGCTTGATTTAGGCCAATTCCACACCGTTCGTCGCAGCCCAGGCACCAAGCGCCCCGCGCATGTCGCGCACGGGATGGGCCAGCAGCCGCGCCATCTCCTTGGCGATCGCCGAACGGTCGAGCGAGCGGATCATCGCCTTGACCGGCCCCACCGCGGCGGGCGTGATCGACAGGCGTTCGATGCCCAGCCCGATCAGCGCCATCGCCTCCAGCGGACGCCCGCCCATCTCACCGCATACGCCGATCGGCACCCCCGCCGCGCGGGCGGGATCGACCACCCGGCGGAGGAAGCGCAGGATCGACGGGCTCAGCCAGTCGTAACGCTCGGCCAGCTTGGGATTGGCGCGATCGGCGGCGAACAGGAATTGGGTCAGGTCGTTCGTGCCGATCGACAGGAAATCGACGTTCGGCAGGATCAGGTCGAGCTGTTCGGCGAGCGCGGGCACCTCCAGCATCGCGCCGTAGCGCACGTCGATCGGCGGGCGACGCCCGCGCGCGCCAAGCCAGGCCCGCTGTGCCTCGAACAACGCCTTGGCCTCGTCGAACTCCCAGGCCTCCGACACCATCGGGAACATGATGTGGAGCGTGCGTCCCGCCCCCGCCTCGATCAGAGCGCGGGCCTGCGCCTTCATCAGCCCTTCGCGTTCCAGCGCGAGGCGAAGCGCGCGCCAGCCCATCGCCGGATTCTCTTCATCCGCCGCATCGGTGTTCAGATAGGGCAGCGCCTTGTCCCCGCCGATATCGATGGTGCGGAAGATCACCGGCCGGTCGCCCGCCGCCTCCAGCACGTCGCGGTACAGCCGCTGCTGCCGCTCGCGCTGTGGCAGGGTGGCCGATACCAGGAACTGGAATTCGGTGCGGAACAACCCGATCCCGTCCGCCCCCGTGGTGTCGAGCGCGGCGGCGTCGTCGCGAAGCCCGGCATTGACCATCAGCGTGATGCGGCGACCATCCTTCGTCACCGGCGGCACGTCGCGCAGCGCCGCGAAGGCCGCGCGCCGCTTCTGCCGGAGTTGCAGCTTCGCCTCGAACGCCTCCTCCATCGCGGCGGTCGGGCGGACCAGCACGCTGCCCTCGGTCACGTCGAGCAGCAACTGGTCGCCATCGGCGATCTGCCGCCGCATGTCGCGCACGCGGCCCAGCACCGGCACGCCCATCGCCCGCGCGACGATGATGACATGCGCGGTCAGCGACCCTTCCTCCAGGATCACGCCCTTCAACCGCCGCCGGTCATATTCCAGCAATTCGGCGGGCCCCAGATTGCGCGCGAGCAGGATCGTATCCTGCCGCAGCCCGAGTTGCGCCGCCGTGCCCATCTGGCCCGAGACGATGCGGAGCAGCCGGTTGGACAGATCCTCCAGATCGTGCATCCGGTCGGCGAGAAGCGGGTCGTCGATCTGGCGCATCCGCTGGCGGGTACGCTGCTGCACCCGCTCGATCGCGGCCTCGGCGGTCAGGCCGCTATCGATCGCCTCGTTGATCCGCCTTGCCCAACCCTCGTCATAGGCGAACATCTTATAGGTCTCGATGACCTCGACATGCTCGCCCGCGACGCCGAACTCGGCCTCGCGCGCCATGCGGTCGATCTGTTCGCGCATCTTGTCGAACGCGGCATAGACGCGGCGACGCTCGGCATCGATATCCTCGGCAACCGTATGCTCGATGACGATGCGCGGCTGGTGATAGACGGCGAAACCGCTGCCCATGCCGTCGACCAGCTTTTGTCCGCTCAAGCGGACCGAAGCGGTCATCTGCGGCCGCGTGCCCGCCGCCCCCGCCGCATCGATCAGCCCGGCATTGGCGATCAGTTCGGACAGCACCATCGCGACGGTCTGCAAAGCCTCGATCTCGACATCGGCATATTTGCGCGGTTCGCTATGCTGGACCGCCAATACGCCCACCGCCCGCTCGCGCCGGATGATCGGCACGCCCGCGAAGCTGTGGAACCGGTCCTCGCCCGTCTCGGGCTTATAGGCGAAGTCGGGGTGGCTGGCCGCTTCGTCGAGGTTCAGCACCTCGACATCCTCGGCGATGGTGCCGACCAGCCCCTCGCCCAGCGCCATCTTGGTGACGTGCACCGCCTCCTCGGCCAGCCCGCGCGTCGCGAACAGTTCCAGCACCCCTTCGCGCAGCAGATAGATGGAACACACCTCGCTGCCGATCGCCTCGCCGATGATCTGGACGACCTGGTTCAGCTTGGCTTGGGCGGTGGTGCGCGACGCCATGACGTCGTGCAGACGAACGAGGATCTCGCGGGCGGATGCGGCGGCCGAAACGGGCATGGCGACAGGGCTAACAGACGGGATGCGGGGGTGTCATGTCCTAATATCGCGGCACCGTGCCTTTTGGCCATCGGGCGACCCGAACAAAGTCGCTGATATGTATCATGTTTCAAATATTTATCAGGAACAGCGGAGGAAACGACCGGTTGCGTCAAGATCAGTCACGGGAGAGTAGCATGCCCAAATTCCTAACCCTCGCGCTTATCCTCGGCGCCGCCGCCGCGCCCGCCATCGCACAGACCCCGCCGCCCCCTCCCCCCGCCGCCGCCAAGG